>CAJCIY010000069.1 GCA_903970495.1 Candidatus Melainabacteria bacterium
GCATGGTCTCGAGGTAGCCGCGGGTCCGGACCGATCCCGACGACGGCGCCGCCCCCACCGCCGCCAGCAGCGGGGCGACCGCCCGGGTGCAGGCCGCGGCGGAGCCGACGTACACGCCGGACACGCTGACCGTCGGGTCACCGCGACCGGTCGTGGCCAGCAGGTGGCAGGTCGACCACAGCGCGTCCGGCGCCGCCGCGAGCGAGGACTGCCAGCCGGTCAGCACCCTCGCCGCGGCGCTCCAGGGCCAGGTGTACGTGAACGTCGCGAGGTCCTGCGTCGGGTGCGTCGCGAAGGTCAGCGACGTGACGACCCCAAAGCTCCCGCCGCCGCCGCGCAGCGCCCAGAAGAGGTCCGGCTCGCGAGAGGGCGACGCCGTCACCGAGTGGCCGTCGGCGAGCACGACCTGCGCCGACACCAGCCGGTCGGAGGTCACCCCGTACGAGCGGTCGACCACGCCGATGCCGCCACCGAGCGCGAGCCCGCCGATGCCGACCGCCGGGCAGGAGCCGGCCGGGATCGAGACGCCGTGGTCGGCCAGCGTGGTGTAGACGTCCACCAGCGCCGCGCCCGCCCCGATCGTGGCCGTGCCGGCGCCGACGGCCACCGCGGCCAGCCCCCGCAGGTCGACGACGAGCCCGGTGTTGACCGACCCGCCCACGTACGAGTGGCCCCCGGACCGCACGGCCAGCGGGACGCCGCTCGACCGGGCGAAGGCGACGCACGCCTGCACGTCGGCCACCGACGACACCGACGCGACCGCGGCCGGGCGGACGTCGTCGAACCGGCGGTCGAACAGCAGCCGGACGGTGTCGTAGCCAGCGTCCGCCGGGCGGCGCAGCGGCCCGGACAGCTGCGAGGCGAGGGCCGCGTAGTCAGGCGGCACGGCGGAGCGAGAGGCCGTGGCCGGCCGCGACGAGCCGAGCGGTGACGAGCTGTGCGGTGACGAGGTCGCCGGCGACGAGGTCCGGTGGGCGCCGCAGCCGACGAGCGCCGCCGTCCCGGCGAGGCCGAGCAGCAGCTCCCGTCGCGTCGTCACGCAGGGATGGTGACGTACTCCCCCGGCGCCGTGGGTCCGGTGGTCGTCGGCAGGCCGGCCTCGCGCCAGGCCCGGAAGCCGCCGTCGAGGTCCGTCGCGTCGAGCCCGAGCGAGCGCAGGCTCGCCGCGGCGAGGCTCGAGGCGTACCCCTCGTTGCAGATCACGACGACCTGTCGGCCGCGGGCGTCGAGCGCGCGGTCCGGTGAGGACGGGTCGAGCCGCCACTCGAGCACGTTGCGCTCGAGCACCAGCGACCCCGGGATCTCGCCCTCCTCGCGCCGGTAGGGCTCGGGACGGGTGTCGACGAGCAGCGCACCGTCGCCCTGCGCGGCGAACGTCGCGGCCGGATCCGGCCGGGTCAGGCCACCGCGTGCCGCGTCGAGCAGCTCGACGACGGTCATCCCTCCGGGCCGTCGGTGAGGCGGGTCTCGATCGGCGTGACGCCGGTGTCGGTGCGCCGGTAGAAGGTCATCGACGACAGCGGCGGCGAGTACGCGTGGATGCTGACCGCGCGGGCCTGCCACGGGTTGCCGACGTCGTGCACCACGCCGGGCGCGACGGTCTGGACGGTGCCGGTCTCGAGCCGCGTGGCGGTCAGGCGCGGCCCCACGGGGCGAACCTCGCGCAGCGCGCCGGAGACGACCGTGAAGGCGCCCGAGGAGCCGCCGTGGTCGTGCAGCTCCGTGGTCTGGTCCTGCAGCCACGACAGCAGCCACACGTCGTGACACTCGTCCCCGGCGAGGCGCGTCCACCAGCGGCCGGACTCCGCGAAGCGGACGAGCGGCGACCAGGTCGCGGCGTCCGCCGCGGCCCCGAGGACGAGCTCGGTCAGCGCGTCGACGTCGAGCGCGGGCCGAGCGAGCAGTACGGACATCAGGCACCTCCCGGAGGTTCAGGAGCACCCATCAAACCACACCGAAACAGTCGGATTACTGGGCTTGCGCTGTCAGCCGGCTGAGGATGTCTCCGGGGCCGCGGCCATGTGCTCGTTGACCGCCCGGCTGATCTCGCCGAGCGCGGTCAGCTGCTCGCGGGTCAGCGCGTCGAGCAGCACGGCACGGACGGTGCGTACGTGGCCCGGCGCCGCCGCGGCCAGCCGGGCGAGGCCCGCGTCGGTGAGGTGGCAGAGCTGACCACGGCGGTCCTCGGCGGCGGCCTCGCGGCGTACCAGGCCCTGCTCCTCGAGGCGCGCGACGGCGTGCGAGAGGCGGCTGCGCGAGGAGACCGAGCAGTCGGCCAGTGCGCTCATCCGCAGCGCGCGGTCCGGCGACTCGGAGAGGCGTACGAGGATCTCGTAGTAGGCGTGCGTCAGCCCCTCGGCCCGCAGCCCGCGCTCGATCTCCGCCTGCACCCGGATCGTCGACTCCAGGTAGGCCCGCCAGGCGCGCTGCTCCCCGGCGTCGAGCCAGGGGACGGCGCCGTCGGACATGCGGCGAGCCTAGGCGGGCCTTTCGTAGGCTCCACGGATGGACGGCGTGCACACCCGCCCCGCTCGCGCCCTGGGTGCCGCGGGCGTGGTCGCCTTCGTCGCGTGCTGGGCCGTGGCCGGTGCGCGCCGGCGCGGGTACTCGCCGGTCCACCAGGCGATCAGCCAGCTCGCGCGCTACGGCACGCACGACCGGCCGCTGATGACCGCCGGCTTCGTGGCGTTCGCCGTCGGCACGGTCGTGCTGGGGCTCGCCGTGCGGGGCGCGACCGGCGCGCTGGTCGCCCTCACCGGCCTCGCGACCGCCGGCGTCGCGCTGTTCCCGCTGTCCCGTGCGGGCGGCGGGACCGAGGACCTGCGGCACGCGACCTGCGCGACGGTCGCGTACGTCGCGCTCGCGCTGGCGCCGCTCGCGGGTCGGCACCGGGCGCGGCTGCCGCGCCTGTCGGTGGCCTTCGCGCTGGTGACCGCCGTCGCCCTCGCGCTCACGGTGCCGGCCGCGTACACCGGGCTGTGGCAGCGGATCGGGCTCACGACCGGCGACGCGTGGCTGCTGCTGCTCGCCGCGCGGCTCTCCTAGGATCGGGTGAGCGGGGGGCCGACCGAAGGAGAACCCGTGGCGCAGCGCGTTGTCGTGCAGCAGGTCGACGACACCGACGGCTCCCCCGCCGACGAGACGGTGCGCTTCGGCCTCGACGGCGCCGCGTACGAGATCGACCTGTCGGCCGCACACGCCGAGCAGCTGCGGGGCGCGCTCGCCCGCTTCGTCGTCGCCGCCCGCCACGAGGGACGGCTTGCGCGCGGCATCGTGCACCGGTCGGTCGAGACCGACGTCGACCCGGCCGCCGTCCGCGCCTGGGCCCGCGGCCAGGGCATCGAGGTGAGCCAGCGGGGCCGGCTGCCGGCCGACGTGGTCGCCCGGTTCCGCGAGGCGGGCAACTGAGCCTGCCTGTCGTGACCTGAGACATCCCGGCGATCCGGTTGCGGCGCAGGCGCGTCGGGCATCCCGAGGCCATGCAGCGACGACGAGGGCGGCCATGACCAGGCCGGCGGGTGAGACCGCGGCGACGATGGGGCGCAGCATCGCGAGCCAGGCCCGGTTGGCCCGCAACCGTGCCATGCACGGCAACGCCGAGCAGCGCAGCGTCGCCGCGGGCGGCATGGTCGTGCTGTCGGCGCTCCTCGCGGTCGTCACCGGCGCGCTGGCGGTCGCGGCCGTGCACGGCAACGGCGGCGCCGCCTTCGGGGTCATCGTGCTGGGCGTCCTGTTCGGGATGGCCCTGCTGGCCAGCATCGTGCTCGCGGTCCGGCCCCACAGCTCCCCGGCGTCGACGCTCCTCGCCGAGCCCGCGGTCGACGAGGAGTCGCAGCAGCTCGGCCGCGCCCTCGAGCACGCCGCGGACACCCTGGGCCTCAGCGGCCGCGGCTGGGCGGTCGGGCGCGAGGCGATCAGCCGCTGGATCGGTGCCGACGCCGAGGACATCGAGGCATGGACCCGAGGCCGGTCGGCGATCCCGCCGGTGCAGGCCGAGCGGGTCCGCGCCTTCGTCGAGATGGCGACCACCCTCGAGGACACCATCCGCGGCGACCGGCTGCCGATGATCCTGGCCACCCGGCCGGTGCTGATGCTCGGTGGGCGGACGTACTTCCAGGCGCTCAACGACGGTGCTCCGATCGAGGTCGTCGCCGACAGCGCCCGGCTCGCGCTCGGTGCCGAGCACGTCGAGACCGAGGCCGGCCAGGCGTACGTGGCCCGGCGGACGAAGGTGCTGTGGGAGCCGGGCACGACCCCGCCCGCCCGCCGCCGGAAGCCCGCCGCGAAGCCGGCGAGCCGCGCCGCCCGCGTACGCACCTGAGGGCCACGATGCGGACATGAGCGACGAGCGGCTGTCGGTGTCCCGCGTCATCGAGGCGCCGCCCGCGGCCGTCTACGCGGTCCTGACCGACCCGCGCGGCCACGTCGCGATCGACGCGTCCGGGATGCTGATGTCCGCCGAGGGCGAGGTCGTCACCGCGGTCGGCGACCGGTTCGTGGTGCACATGGACCGCGAGGCGCTCGGTGACCTCCCGATGGGCGAGTACGACGTCACCGTCGTGATCACCGCGCTCGTCCCGGACGAGGCCCTCGAGTGGACGATCGAGGGCACGGTCCGGCCCTTCATCCGCCACCGGTACGGCTACACCCTCGCGGCGCACGAGCGGGGGTCGCTGGTCACGTCGTACTACGACTGGAGCGACGCGCGCGAGGACCTGAAGGCCGCCGGCATCTTCCCGGTCATCCAGGCGTCGTCGCTGAAGGCGACGCTCGGCATCCTCGCCCGGACCGTGCGCAGCGGGCTCCCGCCGGCCGGCTGATCTCTCCGCGGCTGCCGCCGGTCGGTCCGGGACTCAGCGGCCGCGGCCGAGGATGCTCGACGTCACGTGCTCGTACAGGTCCTGCGGGTCGTGCCAGACCTCGGCGGCGCCGGCCTCGCGCAGCTCCGCCTCGCCCGTCCCGCCGCAGGTCAGCCCGATGAACGCGACGCCCGCTGCGGCGGACGCCTGCGCGTCCCAGACGGCGTCGCCCACGAAGACGGCGTCACCGGCCGACACGCCGATCCGCTCGAGGGCGCGCTGCACGATGTCCGGGTTCGGCTTGCTCGCCTCGGCGTCGTCGGCGCTGGTCGTCGCGGTGATCGCGTCGTCGGCGTCGAGCGCGGCGGTCAGCGCGTCCAGCTCGACCTGCGAGGCCGACGACGCCAGGACCGTGCGGAGGCCGTTGTCGCGGCACCAGCCCAGCAGCCGTACGGCGCCGTGCAGCGGGCGCAGGTGCCCGAAGCTCTGCCGGTAGAGGGCCTGGTGGGCGGCGCTGGCCGACGCGTCGAGGTCACCCGGGCGGTCGGGTCCGAGCAGCTCGTCGAGCAGCTCGCCCGTGCCCATCCCGATGCCGCGGTGGACGCGGGCCGTCGTCACGACGAAGCCGTGCTGCGCCAGCGCCTCGGACCAGGCGACGGCGTGGAGGTAGGTGGTGTCGACGAGGGTGCCGTCGACGTCGAAGAGGACCCCGTCGACGGTCACGCCGGCTCGCTCATGCGTTCCGTCCTTGCCGCGGGCACATCCGGCAAACGGTCAGGCGTCCCGGCGCCGCAGGGTGACGG
>CAJCIY010000070.1 GCA_903970495.1 Candidatus Melainabacteria bacterium
TCGTCGCGATGCTCGGCACCATCGGGGTCGCCCCGGCGGAGGGTTCGCTGCCGATGATCCCGCCACACCCGCAGGGCGGGAACATGGACATCCGCCACGTGACCGCCGGCGCGACGCTGCGGCTGCCGGTCGCCGTACCCGGTGGGCTGCTGTCGATGGGCGACACCCACGCCGCGATGGGCGACGGCGAGGTGTGCGGCACGGGCATCGAGATCGCGTCGTCGGTGACCGTCCGGCTCGGGCTCGAGAAGGGCCGGTCGCTGCGTACACGGTGATCGAGACCGACGCCCGGTCCACCCGCGGCGGGCCGGCACTCGTCACGACCGGCATCGGCCCCGACCTCTGGGACGCGGCCCGCGACGCGGCGCGCGCGATGGTCGAGGAGGTGGTCCGGCGTACGGGGCTGCCGCCGGTCGAGGCCTACCTGCTGGCGAGCGTGGCCGCGGACCTGCACGTCTCGGAGATCGTCGACCTGCCGAACGTCGTCGTCGCCATGCACCTCGCCACCGCGCTGCTCGCCTGAGCTCGGGATCTGTCAGCACGACGCGGTGCCCGGGCCCCGGCAGGCGCTGACAGGTCGTCCGGGGCGCTAGAGAGCGGTGACAGCCTGACCGGAGAGCACGCCGGTCAGGCCGCGGAACCGCTCGCCGACGACGGCACCGTGGTCGGTGATCGTGTACTCGCGGATGGCGCTGTCGTGCTGCGTACCGCGGATCTTCAGGACCGTGATCGCGCGCTTGACCTCGCCGTCGACCTCGACGTAGCGCAGCAGCAGGATGCCGTCGGTGAGCGCGGAGACGTGGCTCTCGGTGACGGAGGAACCGCCGAGCAGCGTCGGAGCCGACGCGGTCATCAGCGTGGTGACGCCAGCCGCCTTCAGCGTGGCCGTGAGCCGGGCGGCGAACTCCCGGAAGGCGTCCAGCGAGCCGAGCCGCTCCAGCGCGGTGAGGCTGTCGATCGCGACGCGGGCGGGCCGGTGGCGGCGGACGAGCGCCTCGATCTCGACGAGGTGGTCGTCGAGCGAGGCGACGTCCGGGTACGCGGCCGCGACGTGCAGCAGGCCGTCGGTCTCGAGCTGCGCGAAGTCGTGGCCCCAGCCCCGTGCGCTGCGGAGCACCTGGTCGTGGGACTCCTCGAAGGCCAGCAGCAGGGCGCGTTCGCCCACTGCCGCCGCGGCGGCGACGAACTGCGTGGCGAGCAGCGTCTTGCCGGTGCCGGTCGGCCCCGAGACGATCATCGAGGAGCCGGAGAAGACGCCGCCGTCGAGCATCGCGTCGATGCCGGTGCTGCCGATGCTGACCCGGTGCGGCTCCCCGACCTCGCCGGTGTGCATCCGCACCATCGGCAGCACGAGCAGGCCCTGCCCGGGCAGGATCGTGAAGCTGACCTCGCCCTTGTGGTGCATGGCGCCGCGCATCTTGAGGATCTCGACGGTCCGCCGGCGTACGCGGCCCTCCGGCCGGTGGTGGAGCAGGACGACGTTGTCGGCGACGAACTCCTCGACGCCGTAGGAGGACAGCGCGCCGCCCGGGTCCTCGGGCGTCTCGACCGTGAGCATGACCGTCACACCCATGGCCCGGAGCGAGGCGATGAGGTGCCGGACGAGGGACCGGGCGCTGCGCGGGTCGTCGTGGAGGCGGAGCACCGCGTTGAGGCTGTCGATCGACACCCGCTCGGCTCCGGTCGCGTCGACGGCGTGGCCGATCTGCGCCGCCAGCGTCTCGACCCGGTAGGGCGTCACGGTGAGCTGGTCGCCGTCACCCCGCGACACGACGGGGGACGCGTCGACGAACCGCCAGTCGCCGGCCGCCTCCCAGGCCGCGATGTCGAAGCCCAGGGTGGAGAGGTTCGCGCGCAGGTCCTCGGCCGACTCCTCCAGGGTGACGAACACCGCGGGCTGGCCGGCGCGTACGCCCTCGGCGAGGAACTGGCCCGCGAACACGGTCTTCGCGCTGCCGGCCTGACCGGCGATCACGGTCGCCCGGCGCCGCGGCACCCCGCCCATGCTGACGTCGTCGAAGCCGCCGATGCCGGTGAGCAGCTTCGGGAGGCTGGCGCCGTGCTCGCTGCCGTCGTCGCCGAACCGGAGCGCCCCCGCCTCGTGGGCAACCCGCGGCTCGCTCACGAGGCGGCCGTCTGCGTGCGCTGGACGCGGAACCACGCGGTCTTGCCGTCGCCGGCGGTGTGGTGCATGCCGCTGGCCTCGGCGAGCGCCTCGATGAGGAGCCAGCCGCGGCCGCCCTCGCGGTTGCCCGGCAGCTCCTCGTTGCCGACGTCGAGGTCGTGCACCGTCACGATCACGCTGCCTCGCGTGACCGACACCCCGACCCGCAGCGCGGTCCGCGCGTGGATGACGACGTTGGTCACCAGCTCGCTGGTGAGCAGCACGACGGTCTCGTGCGTGTCGTCGTCGAGGGCGGGGGTGTGCTGCCGGACGAAGTCCCGTGCGACGGACACGACGCGGGGGACCGGGTCGAGCTCGAGCTGGTGCTCGCTCTGCACCGTGTCGCCCTGCGGCAGCGCGTCGGCAGGGAGGGTCAGCAGCGTCACGGTCTGCCGACCCGTGCTGCCGAGCGCGTCTCCACCGCTCCACCCCGTCTGTTCCGCTGTTCTGCGTCCGTCCGGGCCGACTACCCGTCCGCGCTCGCTCGTAACGGCGCTCCCGCCGCGTCCCGGTAGGACATGACCGGCGGGGTACGCGGCCCGTGCCCGCGTTCGTCGCGGTCCACCGAGGAGACGTCATGACCGAGACCGCACCCATCGCCGTGGTGACCGGCGGCACCGCCGGGATCGGCCGGTCCACCGTCCGGGCCTTCGCCGACGCCGGCTACGACGTCGCCGTCCTGGCGCGCGGCGAGGCGGGCCTGGACGCCGCGGTCGCCGAGGTGCGCGAGCGGGGCCGGCGCGGACTCGGGATCCCGACGGACGTCGCCGACGGCGGCGCCGTCGACGCCGCGCTCGACCGGGTCGAGACCGAGCTCGGTCCGGTCGAGGTGTGGGTCAACTGCGCGTTCGTCGGCGCGCTCGCGTACTTCTGGGACACCTCACCCGAGGAGTTCGACCGGATGACCGACGTGACCTACCGCGGCCAGGTGCACGGCACCCGGGCGGCGTTGCGGGTGATGCGGCCCCGTGACGCGGGCGTGATCGTCAACGTCAGCTCCTCGCTCGCCCACCGCGGCATCCCGCTGCAGGCGGCGTACTGCGGCGCGAAGCACGCGGTGAAGGGGTTCACGGAGTCGCTCATCACCGAGCTCGCCGCGACCGGCAGCCGGGTCCGCATCGGCCTGGTCACGCTGCCCGGCGTCAACACGACCCAGTTCGACTGGAACCTCAACCGGATGCCCGGCCACCCGATGCCGGTCGCGCCGATCTACCAGCCGGAGGTCGGCGCCGCCGCGATCCTCGAGCAGGCCCGCCATCCGCGGCGCAACGTGTGGGTGGGGCTGCCCACGGCGTACACGATCCTGGGCAACCGCATCGCGCCCGGCTTCCTCGACTGGTACCTCGGTCGTACCGGTGTCACCTCGCAGCAGACCGACCGGGCCGCACCTCGTCACGGCTCCAACGTCTTCGACGCCCGGGACCAGGACGTCGACCGCGGCGCGCACGGCGCGTTCGACGACCAGGCGCACAGCCGCGACGTGGTCTCGACGCTGTCGACGACGGTCGGCCGGCAGGTCGGCAACGCCGTCGGGGCCGGCCTGGCCGCACTCGGCCACGTCCTGGACCTGCTGCCGTGAGCGGCCGCGTCGTCCTGGTCACCGGTGCCTCCAGCGGCATCGGAGCGGCGACCGTACGCCGGCTCGCCGCCGCGGGCGCCCACGTGCTGGCCCTCTCGCGGGACCGCGGCGCGCTGGAGCGGGTGACCGGCGACGTGCCCGGGGTCTCGGTGCACCCGGCCGACGTGCTCGACGAGCCCGCGCTCCGCGCGGTCGTCCAGACCGCGGTGGACCGGTACGGCCGCCTCGACGCCGTCGTCCACGCGGCCCAGGTGATGGCGTACGGGCGGATCGAGGACGTGCCGGCGAGCACCTTCGAGCGGGTGGTGGACACCGCGATCCACGGCACGGCGAACCTCGCCCGGGCGGTGCTGCCGCAGCTGCGCGCGCAGGGCAGCGGGACGTTCGTGATCGTGAACTCGCTGCTCGGCGAGATCGCGACCCCGCAGATGGGTGCCTACGACGTCGGCAAGTGGGGCCAGCTCGGCCTGGCCCGGGTGCTGCGCCTCGAGCTGCGGGACTGCCCCGGCATCCACCTGTGCACCGTCTCGCCCGGTGCGGTGAACACGCCCATCTACGACCAGGCGGCCAACTACGCCGGTCGCGGCGGCTACCCGCCGCCGCCGGTCGTCTCCCCGGAGCGGGTCGCCGGAGCGATCGTCGGTGTCCTGGACCACCCGCGCCGTCACGTCGAGGTGGGGCCGGTCAACCTGCTCACCCGGCTCGGGTTCGTCCTCGCACCCGGCGTGTACGAACGGATCGTGGGCCCGATGGTCGACCGGTTCGTCTTCGCCGGGTCGCCGAGCGAGGGGAACGACGGGAACGTCTTCGCCCCGGCCCCGCAGCGCGAGGAGCCGCACGGCCGCTGGACGCGGTGGGGTCGCACGACCCGGCGCTGAGGCTCAGGGCGGGGTGACCCGCCGCTCGGCGAGGGCGGTGAGCCGGGCGAGGCTCTCGATGTTGCGCCGGTGGATGACCGGGTCGGTGATCGCACGGGGGAGCAGCGACGCGGGGCCGGCGACCGGCTCCTCCTCGAGGCGGACGGCGGTGCCGCCGCCCGCCGGGGTGAGCGTCACGGTGACCCGCGCCTCGCCGTACGGCCTGCCCTTCGCGGTCAGGACCAGCAGCCGGTCCGGCTCGCACCGCTCGACCTGCGTCTCGTCGCGGAAGACCAGCGGCCACGCGCCGGAGGCGTGGAACAGGCGTGACCCGGCCGCGGGCCAGTCCGGTTCGACGGCCCGCATGTGCGAGGTGCCGACGACCCAGTTGCTGTAGAGCCAGCCGTCGGACAGCGTCGCGAAGACGGCGGCGGGCGGTGCCGCGATGTGACAGGTCGTGACGGCCACTGCTGCTCCCTCGCCGGCGTGGGCAGCGTGTGCCCCGCTCGCGCCCGGGCACACCTGCTCGATGCCCACCACCCGTGGCGACAGCTCGCCCGACGCCGTCGTCGTCGGTTCCGGGCACAACGGCCTGGTCGCCGCGAACGACCTCGCCGACGCCGGCTGGGACGTGCTGGTCTGCGAGGCGACCGACCACGTCGGCGGGGCGGTGCGGTCCGCGGAGGTCACGGCGCCGGGCTTCACCAGCGACCTGTTCAGCGCGTTCTACCCGCTGGCCGCCGCCTCGCCGGTGATCCGGCGGCTCGGCCTGGACGGGTACGGGCTGCGCTGGTCGCACGCCCCGGACGTCGTCGCGCAGGTGCTGCCCGACGGCCGCGCCGCGGTGCTCTCCCGTGACGTCGAGCGCTCCGCCGCGTCGATGGCGGCGTTCGCACCGGGAGACGGCGATGCCTGGCGCGCGCTGGTCGCGCAGTGGGACCGGATCTCCCCGGACCTGCTCGACGCGGTGCTGCGCCCGTTCCCGCCCGTACGGCCGGCGACCCGGCTGGTGCGGCGCATGGGGACCGCGGACACCCTCCGGTTCGTGCGCCAGTCGCTGCTGCCGGTCCGGCGGCTGGGCGAGGAGCTGTTCTCGGGCGAGGGCGCGCCGCTGCTCATCGCCGGCAACGCGCTGCACGCCGACCTCAGCCCCGACGCCGCCGGCAGCGGCCTGTACGGCTGGCTGCTGACGATGCTCGGGCAGACGTACGGGTTCCCCGTCCCCGTCGGTGGTGCCGGCCGGCTTACGCAGGCCATGGCCGACCGGCTGACCGCGCGCGGTGGCAGCGTGCGGGTGGGCGCACCGGTCGAGCAGGTGCTCGTCTCCGGTGGCGTCGCGACCGGTGTACGCCTCAGCTCGGGTGAGCTCGTCCACGCCCGCCGCGCGGTCCTCGCGGACATCGGCGCGCCCCTGCTCTACGAGCACCTCGTCGAGGCGGGTGCGCTACCGCCACGGCTGCTCGCGGACCTGAAGCGGTTCCAGTGGGACACCCCGACGATGAAGATCGACTGGGCGCTGTCGTCGCCGGTGCCGTGGTCGAACCCGGACGTCGCCGGCGCGGGCACCGTGCAGCTCGGCGTCGACATGGACGGCCTCACCGACTACATGGCCGACCTCGCGTGCCGGCGCATCCCGTCGGAGCCGCTGCTGCTCTTCGGTCAGATGACCACCTCCGACGCCAGCCGCTCCCCGGCCGGGACCGAGTCGGTGTGGGGCTACACCCACCTCCCGCCCGGACGCGAGCTCACCGCGGCGGAGCTCGCCGTGCAGGTCGACCGCGTCGAGGACCTGCTCGAGCGCCACGCGCCGGGCTTCCGCTCCCGGGTCGTCGGGCGCGACGTCCGATCGCCGACCGGTCTCGAGGACCGCAACCCGAACCTCGTGCACGGCGCGATCAACGGCGGCACCGCACAGATCCACCAGCAGCTGGTCTTCCGGCCGGTCCCGGGGCTGGGCCGTTCGGAGACGCCGGTCGACCGGCTGTACCTCGCCGGTTCGGCGGCGCACCCGGGCGGTGGGGTCCACGGCGCGGCCGGGGCGAACGCCGCCCGCGCCGCGCTGCTGCGCGCCGGCCGTACCGGTGCCGCCCGACGGCAGGTCATCGCGGCGCTGCACAAGCGCATCTACGCCCCGGGCGATACCGCCCGCTGACCGCGGGCACGCGTCCGCAAACGGGGCGGGGAACGTCCTGGGCGCCCGCCCGCACCACGAGGAGCGTCGTGTCTGCGGCTTCGGAACGCGGGCGTCGCGGCCTGGTTCCCGGACGGCCCGAACGCGCCCGAGGTCGCGACCGTGCTCAGCGTCGCCAAGGCGAAGACCACGGGCCAGCGGTACGACGGCGGGGAGAACGCGGCGGGCCTCGTCGCTTGCGATCTCTCGGTGCCCGGTACGGCAGCCGGCGCTACGGTCGCTCCGTGAACCCTCTGTTCAAGGTGGTCAACGTCGGCGGCAACGCGATCCTCGCCCCCCTGGTGAGGCGCGGCGGAGGTGCCGGCTCGATGACCATCGTGACGTACGTCGGCCGTCGGTCCGGCAAGACGTTCAGCACGCCGGTGGGCTTCAAGCGGACCCCCGAGGGCGTACGCATCATGGTGGCGCTGCCCGACCAGAAGCAGTGGTGGCGCAACTTCGAGGGCGATGGCGGGGAGCTCACCCTGCTGCTCGACAAGCAGGAGCGCACCGGTCGTGCCGTCGCGGCTCGGTCGGGCAAGCGGGTCTACGTCGACGTCTCACTCTGAGAACCACTCGGTTCGTCGTCTCCGAGGCGCTTCTCGTGCCGGGCGCACAGCTCTCGTGGCCGGTTCCGTCAGGTGCACGGCGAAGGGGTCCCTCGCAGTCGCCGGCCCGAGAGATGGGCGACGGCGCCCCGCAAGGGGGGGTGTAGGGGCGCCGTCGCGACCCTTACTGTGCTCTTCGCCGCGCGCATGTCGCGGCAACACGCGGCCAGCGTGATCGATGCTTTCCCGCATCCGTCACAGGGTCAGGACGAGCGACCTGGGCCAGGCTGCCGGGATTCCACCACCTGCCAGTCATCGAGGCGGGCTACACGCTCAAAGCCCGACCTGTGGAGAGCGTGTGGAGACGATCTTGGAATGCAGAAGGCCGGTCCCGTGGGACCGGCCTCTGACCTGCGCTTTCGTGGTAGCGGGGGCAGGATTTGAACCTGCGACCTCTGGGTTATGAGCCCAGCGAGCTACCGAGCTGCTCCACCCCGCGTCGAGTGCGTGGACGACTCTACGACGGCGGCGGCCCGAGACTCAAATCAGGCCGTGGATACCGTTGGTATCCGAACCGCGTAGGCTCCGAAGCATGCTCGTGGACACCCCGCAACGGAGTCGCGCAGGCGTCGTCCTGCACCGTCAGGCCCGCTGGCTGGTGGGCCATCGCGTGATGCGGACGATGTCCCGGCGTGAGGCCAGGAAGGGCATGCCGTTCGCCCGCCTGATGTCCGACCCCACCTCGGTCGAGGACCCGTACGCGCTGCACGAGGAGATCCGCGCGCAGGGCCGGCTGGTACGGACTCCGTTCGTCACCCTGACCGCCGACCACGCGCTGGTCTCCGGGGTGCTCCGCGACCAGAGGTTCGGCGTGGTCCTCGGGACGGGCGACGCCATGCCGCGGTTCGTCCGCTGGGCGCTGCAGCCGCCGGACCCGGAGGTCGCCTCCGTCATCGACCCGCCGTCGCTGCTCGCGACCGACGCGCCCGACCACACCCGCTACCGCCGCCAGGTGTCGAAGCCGTTCACGCCCCGCGCGCTGCAGGCGGTGAGCGACCGCGTCGAGCAGCGCGCGAACGAGCTGCTCGACGGCCTCGAGGGCCGGCACGTCGTCGACGTCGTCTCCGAGTACGCCGGCCAGCTCCCCGTGGCCGTCATCGCCGAGATCCTCGGCGTCCCGGACCACATGCACGGCCAGCTCCTGCAGTGGGGCCACGCGATCGCGCCGACCCTCGACCAGGGCCTGTCGTGGCACACCTACCGCAACTCCGAGCGGGCGCTGCGCGAGTTCGGCGGCTGGCTCGACGGCCACTTCGCGCGGCTGCGGCACAAGCCCGGCGAGGACATCCTCAGCCAGCTCGTGAACGCCGACCCCGAGGACCGGCTCACCGACCTGGAGCTGCGGGCGACCGCGCTGCTGCTGCTGGGCGCCGGCTTCGAGACGACGGTGAACCTGCTCGGCAGCGGCGTCGTGGTGCTGACCGGTGAGGACGAGGCCCGCGCGCGACTGCTCGCCGACCCGGCGCTCTGGCCGCAGGCGGTCGAGGAGCTGCTGCGCCTCGAGAGCCCGGTCCAGATCACCGGCCGCGTCGCCCACCGCGACGTCGAGATCGACGGCATCGAGATCGCGAGCGGCACGGCGGTCATCACGCTGCTCGGCGCCGCGAACCGCGACCCCGGCGTCTTCCCCGACCCGGCGCGCTTCGACCTCGACCGCCCCAACTCCCGCGAGCACGTCGCGTTCTCCGGCGGCATCCACTTCTGCCTGGGCGCAAGCCTGGCGCGGATGGAGGGCGCGACCGGCCTGCGGCTGCTCTTCGAGCGCTTCCCCGACCTGCAGCTCGCCGGTGCCGGCGTACGCCGTCCACTGCAGACCCTCCGAGGCTACGAGTCGCTGCCCGTCACGCTGTGACCCGGTCGGCTCGCGAGCCATCCGCCGTGGTCTGCTTGCCGTCATGACCCGGTACGTCATCCTCGGCGCCGGCGCGGTCGGCGGCACCATCGGCGGGCTGCTCGCCCGCAGCGGCCACGACGTCGTCCTCGTCGCCCGCGGGGCTCACGCGGCCGCGATGCGCGCCGACGGCCTGCACCTCCGCCGGCCCGACGGCGCCCTGCAGATCGACGTCGAGGTGTCCGAGGTCGACGACCTCGCGCTCGAGGCGGCCGACGTCCTCGTCGTCGCGACGAAGGTGCAGGACGCCGCCGCGCTGCTCACCCGGGTCGCGACCCGCCGCGCCGACCTGCCGGTGGTCTGCGCGCAGAACGGCGTCGAGGGCGAACGCCTTGCGCTACGCCGCTTCCCGCGGGTCTACGGCGTCTGCGTGATGCTGCCCGCCACCCACCTCGAGCCCGGCGTCGTGCTGGCGTCCGGCTCGCCGTACCCGGGAACGTTGGACCTCGGTCGCTACCCGCACGGCTCCGACGACACCGCCGAGGAGGTCGCGGAGGCGCTGCGGGACAGCGGTTTCCTCAGCCTCGCGCGCGAGGAGATCATGCCGTGGAAGTACGCCAAGCTCCTCCGCAACACCGGCAACGCGGCGGAGGCGATCGGCGGTGACACCCCCGCCGCGGACGAGCTGCACCGACGCGCCCGCGTCGAGGCCGAGCAGGTCCTGGCCGCCGCGGGCATCGCCTGGACCCCGGACGCGGAGTGGGCGGCCTACCGGGGCGACAACGTCGGGTTCGCGCCCGTCGACGGGCAGCCGCGGTCCGGCGGCTCCAGCTGGCAGAGCGTGACCCGTGGCCTGGGCAGCATCGAGAGCGACTACCTCAACGGTGAGATCACCCTGCTCGGCCGGCTGCACGGCGTCCCGACACCGGTCAACGCGCTGCTGCAGGACGAGGCGAACGCGCTGGTCGCCCGCGGCGGCAAGCCCGGCGACATCGACGTCGAGGCCCTGCTCGCCGGACTCTCCTAGCGGCCGACGAGGACCCCGCCCTCGAGCGCCGCGGCCACCGTGACGGCGTCGACCTCGACCGCGTACGCGACGTCGGCGCCGAAGCCCCGCTCGGTCAGCTCCCGTGCGGACGCGCAGTCGCCGAGGTCGGCCGGCGTCGAGACCGCTGCCCGGGCCTCGGCCGACAGCGAGAGGCCGCGGTCGGCGAGGCGCGCCGCGATGAGCCCGGCGCCGACCCGGTCCTCGAGCGCGGGCCGCAGCCGCCCGTCCGGCCAGCGCTCGCCCGCCGCGACGAGCAGCAACGGGAGCGCGGTGACCGCCGCTGCCGTGGCCGTCGCGTTGCGCAGGCAGCCGACGAGCACCTCGGCGTGTCCGGCTGCCGCGAGGGTCGCGGCCGCACCGTTGGGGGACGGCAGCGCGAGCACCGAGCCGGCCGGCAGCTGCGCGAGCGACGCCGGTGACAGCGACGGCTCGGTCAGCGACCGCGGCCCCGCGAGCACGGCGCCGGTCGCCGCAGCGGCCCGGGCCGCGCGCTCGTCACGCCAGGGGAGCGGCAGCACGGACGACCCGCCGCCGACGACGACGGCCACGCAAGTCGAGTACGACAGCACGTCGACCACCACCACGGTCGCCGCGTCCGGCAGCAGTGCGGCGAGGTCGTCCGGACCCTCCGCCAGCCGTACATCCGACGGCGCCTGGTCCCAGAAGCTCACGACAGCAGGTCGAGGGCGGCATCGTGGAGCAGCCCGTTGCTGCCGAGCGCCGAACCGCGGTCCGGACCGTCGACCCCGTCGAGGCCGGTGAAGCGCCCGCCCGCCTCGGTCACGATCGGGGCGAGCGCCG
>CAJCIY010000071.1 GCA_903970495.1 Candidatus Melainabacteria bacterium
CGAACCCGGCCTCGCCGGAGGCCGCGACCGAGAAGCTGCAGGCGGAGCAGGTCCCGTTCCTGCCGGGTGGCGAGCGGGTCGACCTGGCGGCGGCCCGGTGGGACGGCAGGCGCAGGGCCGCCCGCCGCTGACCGTCGTACCCGTGTGGTCTGATCGTCGGCGTGCCCGTGACCTACCGCCTGGTCCGCGAGGCGGCGCCGGCCTCGGCGCCGCTCGTGCTCGACGCAGACCAGCAGCGCGTCGCCGACCACGGCGGCGGTCCGCTGCTGGTGCTCGCCGGCCCGGGCACCGGCAAGACCGCGACGCTGGTCGAGGCGGTCGCACGCCGGGTCGAGGCCGGTGCCGACCCGGGTCGGCTGCTGGTGCTGACGTTCTCGCGGCGCGCTGCGGCCGAGCTGCGCGAACGGCTGGCGCGGCGGCTCGGAGCCGGCCACGTGCCGCCGACTGCCTGGACGTTCCACGCGTTCTGCCTGCAGCTGCTCGCCCAGCACGGTGGTGGGCCGCCGACGCTGCTCGGTGGACCCGAGCAGGACCTCGCCATCCGGGAGATGCTCCGCGGCGACCTCGCCGACGGCCGCCGCTGGCCGGAGCCGCTCCAGGGTGTCCTCGACCGGCGCGGGCTCGCCGTCGAGGTGCGGGCGCTGATCGGCCGGGCGCAGTCCGTCGGCCTCGGTCCCGCGGAGCTGCGGCAGACCGGCCGCGCCGACTGGCAGGCCGTCGCCGACTTCTACGCCCGCTACCTCGATGTCCTCGACCTGCAGGGGGTCGTGGACTACGGCGAGCTCGTGACGCGTGCGGCTCACGTCGCTGACCGCGAACGGGAGACGCTCCGCACCAGCTACACGGCCGTCTGGGTCGACGAGTACCAGGACACCGACCCCGGGCAGGAAGCGTTGCTCCGCGCGATCGCCGGGGACGGCCGCGACCTCGTCGTCGTCGGCGACCCCGACCAGTCGATCTATGCGTTCCGCGGTGCCGAGGTCGCGAACATCCTGGAGTTCCCCGACCGCTTCCCGACCGCGACCGACGGCCCGGCACCGGTGGTGGCGCTGCGCACCTGTCGCCGGTCTGGGGCGGCCCTGGTCGCGGCCGGCCGCCGGGTGGCCGACGGCCTCCCGACGCCGGGGCTGGCGACCGCGTCCCGGCGCGCCCACCGCGCGCTGCAGCCGGTGCCGGAACGCGGCACGGGAGAAGCCGCCGTGCTGCTGTTCCCCTCGCCCGGGGCGGAGGCCGACGGCATCGCCGATCTGCTGCGCCGCGCCCACCTCGACGACGGGCTGCCGTGGTCGGAGATGGCCGTCCTCGTGCGGTCCGGCCAGCGGTCGATCCCGCTGCTGCGGCGGGTGCTCGGCGCGGCCGGCGTCCCCGTCGAGGTGGCGGGCGACGAGATCCCGCTCGCCGACGAGCCCGCGGTCGCGCCGCTGCTGCTGGCGCTGCGCTGCGCCGCCGACCCCGAGGAGCTCACCGAGGCACGGGCGGCCGACCTGCTGGTCTCGCCGCTGGTCGCCGCCGACGCAGCCGACCTCCGGGCAGCGGGCCGGTGGCTGCGGCAGCGCTTCCGCGAGGCGAGCCCCGGGCTGCTCCCACCCTCGTCCACCCGGGCGGTGCGCGACGCCGTCCTCGACCCGGCACCCGGCCCCGCTCGCGAGCTCCGACCGCTGCGTCGGCTCGGTGACCTGCTGCGCACGGCGCAGCAGGTGCTGCGCGGTGGCGGCAGCGCCGAGGACGCTCTCTGGGAGGTCTGGCAGGGCAGCGTCTGGCCGCGCCGGCTCGCCGACCGCGCCGGCGGCCGCGGCCCGGACGCCCGCGCCGCCGACCGCGACCTCGACGCCGTCGTCGCGCTGTTCGTCGCGCTGCAGCGGGCGCAGCAGCAGCGCCCGCACATCGGGGTGACCCGACTCCTCGAATCGCTGGTGGCCCAGGCGATCCCGGCCGGCACGCAGGACGAACGGGCGCTCTCGCGCCCGGGCGTCCGGCTGTTGACCGCCCACCGCAGCAAGGGTCTTGAGTGGTCGCTCGTCGTCGTGGCCTCGGTGCAGGACGGTGGCTGGCCCGACCTCCGCGTCCGCGGCTCCCTGCTGCAGCCCGACGCGCTCGGGCCGGGTGGCGAGGTGGTCCCGCCGTCCCCGCAGACCCTGCTCGCCGACGAGCGCAGGCTCTTCTACGTCGCGTGCACCCGGGCGCGTGACCGACTGGTGGTCACCGCCGTCGACGCGGCGAGCGATGACGGCACCCGCCCGTCGCGGTTCCTCGCGACCCTCGGCATCGAGCCGACGGTCGTGACCCGGCGGCCGGTCAGACCCCGCACCCTGCCCGGGCTCGTCGCCGCGCTGCGCGCCCAGACCCTCGAGGGCTCCGAGGCGGCGAAGGCCGCAGCCGCGGCGCGGCTCGCGCAGCTGGCGGCCGCGGTCGACGACGACGGCCGGCCGCTCGTCCCGTCCGCGCACCCCGCGCGCTGGTGGGGGCTGGCCGAGCAGACGGCCGGCCCGGTCCCGTACGACCCGGTCGTGCCGCTGCCGCTCTCGACGTCGTCGATCGAGTCGCTCACGGCGTGCCCGCTGCAGTGGTACCTCGCGCACGAGCTGCACGCCGACACCGCGAGCAGCCCGGCGATCGCCTTCGGCAAGGTCGTCCACGCGCTGGCCGACCTCATCTCCCGCGGTCTCGTGGACACCGCCGACCTGCCGCGGGAGCTCGAACGGATCTGGCCGTTCCTCGGCTACGAGGCGGTCTGGCAGTCGGCCAACGAGCGGGCGTCGGCCACAGCCGCGCTGCAGCGCCTGGTCCGGCATCTGGAGGCCAGCGACCGCACGCTGTTCGGCACCGAGGTGGCGTTCGACGCCGTCGTCGCGGTCGACGGGGGCGAGGTCCGGGTCCGGGGCCGCCTCGACCGCGTCGAGATCGCCGCCGACGGCACCGTCGTGGTGGTCGACCTCAAGACCTCGCGCACGGCGCCGACGGGTCCGGCGATCGCCGAGCACCCGCAGCTGCGGCTCTACCAGTACGCCGTCGAGAACCACCTGCTCGGCGACGAGCTGGGGGAGTCGGGCGGCGCCGAGCTCTGGCAGCTGCGGCTGGACGGGCCGACCGGCCCGAAGGTGCAGCAGCAACGGCCGGAGCACGACCCGGGCCCGATCCTCGTGACGCTCGGCGAGGCCCGCGAGCAGATCGTCGACGAGCGCTTCCCGCCGGTACCCGAGGAGCAGCGCTGCGGCCGCTGCGCGTACCAGGTCTGCTGCCCGGCGCGTCCCCGTGGCGCGCAGGTGGTCTCGTGAACGGCCAGCAGGTCGCGGACCTCATGGGCGTCGCCTTCACCGTCGAGCAGCGGGCGGCCATCACGGCGCCGGCCGGCGCGCCGGTCCAGATCGTCGCAGGCGCCGGCTCGGGCAAGACGACGGTCATGGCCGCCCGCGTGGTCTGGCTCGTCGGGTCCGGCCACGTCGCGCCGGCCGAGGTCCTCGGGCTGACGTTCACCGCCAAGGCCGCCGGCGAGCTCGCCGACCGGATCCGACGGGCGCTGGCGCTGCTGGGATCCCGGCCCGACGACGACGGTGAGCCCGCCGTCTCGACCTACCACGCGTACGCCGGCGCGCTGGTCCGCGACCACGGTCTGCGGGTCGGGGTCGAGCCCGACGCCCGGGTGCTCGCCGACGCGACGCGGTTCCAGCTCGCCGGCGCGGTGGTGCGCGCGTACGACGGTCCGCTGCCGGCGCTCCGTCACGCACCGCAGTTCGTGGTGCCGGCCCTGGTGTCGCTGGAGTCCGAGTGCTCCGACCACCTGGCCGACCCCGAGCAGGTGCGGACCTGGAGCCTCGCGCTGTCCGACGACCTCGAGCGGCGCGCCGCCGACCTCGAGGGCGTGAAGAACGCCAAGGGACGGGCCGACTACCTGCGCAGGTGCGCGGAGACCGCACGGCGGCGGGCAGACCTCTGCCGGCTGGTGGACGCGTACCGGGAGGCGAAGCGGCAGCGCGAGGTGGTCGACTTCGGTGACCAGATCGCGCTCGGGCTCCGCATCGCGACGGAGTGTCCGGAGGTGCGCGACGCCGAGCGCGCCCGCTTCCGCGCGGTGCTGCTCGACGAGTACCAGGACACCTCCGTGGCGCAGCGGACGCTGCTCGCAGCGCTGTTCGGGGGCGGCAGAGGTGTCACCTCCGTCGGCGACCCGTGCCAGGCGATCTACGGCTGGCGGGGCGCGTCGGTCGACAACCTCATGCGCTTCGACGAGCACTTCGGGGCGACGACCAAGCTCCAGCTCACGACCAGCCAGCGGTCGGGTGGCCGGTTGCTGACGCTCGCCAACCGGGTCTCCGCGTCGCTGCAGGCCCGGCACCCGGTGGCCGTGCTCCAGCCCCGGCCGGACAGGGCCGACCTCGGCGAGGTCGTCGTGGCCCGCTTCCCGCACCTGCGCGAGGAGCTGGCGTGGGTGGCCGAGCAGTGCCGCGAGCGGCTCGACGACGACACGACGGTCGCGGTCCTGCTGCGTACCTGGAGGTATGTCGGTGAGGTGCACGAGGCGCTGACCGCCGCCGGTGTGCCGGTCGAGGTGGTCGGCCTCGGGGGCCTGCTCTCGCTGCCGGAGGTCGCCGACGTGGTCGCCGTGCTGGAGCTGATCGACGACCCGACCGCGAACGCCGCCCTGCTGCGGCTGCTGGCCGGGCCGCGGTGGCGGGTCGGCGCGCGCGACCTGCAGGCGCTCGGCCGGAGGGCGCGGCAGCTCGCCGGTGGCACTGCGGTCGACGACGTCGACCCGCTCGAGGAGGCCGCGACCGGTGCCGACCCGTGCGACCTCGTCTCCCTCGCCGACGCGCTGGCCGAGCCGGGTGGAGCGGTCAGCACCGAGGCGGCGCAGCGGTTCCGGGCGCTCGGTGCCGAGCTGCGCGAGCTGCGTCGGCATGCCGGCGACCCGCTCCCGGACCTCGTCTCGCGGGTGGTCGCGACCATCGGGCTCGACGTCGAGGTGGCGGCGTCGCCCGAGGCCGAGGGCGCCCGCCGACGCGAGTCGCTGTCGGCGTTCCACGACGTGGTCGCCTCGTACGCGGGGCTCGACGGCGAGGCCGGGGTCCATGCGTTCCTGGCCTACCTGCGGGCGGCCGACGACTACGACCGCGGGTTCGACAGCGCGCTTCCCACCGGTGCGAAGGCCGTGCAGCTGCTGTCGATGCACAAGGCGAAGGGGCTCGAGTGGGACGTCGTCGTGCTCCCCGACCTGACCGAGAAGACCTTCCCCGGCAAGGCGAGCGACCGCTGGCCCACGGCGCTGCCGGTGCTGCCGCGGCACTTCCGGTCCGACAAGCCGTCGCTGCCGGACGACCCCGACTGGGACGCCGCCAAGGCGGCCGCCGACTACAAGGCCGCCGTCGACGCGCACGACGACCTCGACAACGACCGCCTCGCGTACGTCGCCGTCACCCGGGCCCGCCACACGGTGATCGCGAGCTCGTCGGTCTGGGGGCTGACGCAGAAGAAGCCCCGCGACCCCTCGCGCTATCTGCTCTGGCTGAAGGAGCACGCCGAGGCGGGCAACGGCGCGGTGGCCCGCTGGGAGGCCGACGCGGACCCGAAGGAGTCCAACCCGTACCTGTTCGTGGCGGAGCTGGTCTGGCCGCGG
>CAJCIY010000072.1 GCA_903970495.1 Candidatus Melainabacteria bacterium
CGCGCCGCCCATGAGGATCGCGGTCGTCACCGTGTGCCACGGTCGGCACGAGCACCTCGCGCGGCAGACCGACGGGCTGCTGGCCGGCGGCACCGGGCCCGCACTGCGGGTCGTCGTCGCCGTCGACGACCCGGGCGTGACGGTGCCCGGAGCCGACGTCGTGCATCTGCCGGCGGGCAGCCGGCTGCCCGTCGCGCGGGCCCGCAACGTCGGGGCCGCCCACGCCCTCGCCGCGGGTGCGCAGGCGCTGGTGTTCCTCGACGTCGACGTCGTCCCGGGCGAGCAGCTCCTCACCCGCTACGCCGACGCCCTCGACCGGGCGCCGGAGGCGCTGCTGTCGGGACCGGTCTCCTACCTGCCGCCGGGCCGGCACGCCCTGGGCGACCTGCCGGCCTTCCCGCCGCACCCGGCGCGACCGGCACCGCCGCCCGGCGTGCTGCTCCCGAGCGACCGGCCCGAGCTGTTCTGGTCGCTGTCGTTCGCGCTCACCGCGGCGACGTGGCAGCGGGTCGGCGGCTTCGACGAGGCGTACGAGGGCTACGGCGCCGAGGACACCGACTTCGGCCTGCGGGCCGCGGCGGCCGGCGTCCCGCTGTTCTGGGTCGGCGGCGCCGCGGGCTACCACCAGCACCACCCGGTGTCCTCGCCGCCCGTCGAGCATCTCGACGACATCCTCACCAACGGCCGGATCTTCTTCCGCAGGTGGGGGTTCTGGCCGATGGCGGGCTGGCTCGCGGCCTTCGAGGAGCGCGGGCTGGTCCGGCGCGAGGGCGAGGTGTGGGTCAGGCGGGCAGCCGGCGCGCCAGGTCCGGTCGCTCGAGGAGCTCGGTGACCGACGGGTCCTCGAGGCAGGAGAACAGGTCGGCGAGCGGAGCCCGGTGACGGGCGGCGCGGGCCAGCGCCCGCGGCCGGACGGCCCGCAGGCCGGGCGCCGTGAGCTCCCCGACATCGCCGACGAGCCGGGCGACGACCCGCTCGACGTCGACCAGCGCGGGTCGCTCCAGCCGCAGCAGCGTCCAGGCCCGCGCCAGCACCGCTCCCGGGACGGCGCCGACCGCGACCCGCGGGTCAGCCTCGAGACCGGCCACCGGCCGGTCGACCCACACCGGGACGCCGTGCCGCAGCAGGTGCCGCACGCACAGCAGCGCCGCGGCCGGGTCGACGCCGACGTGCAGCTCCGCCACGACCGAGGCGTACGGCGGCCACCAGCCCGCGCCTCGCAGGCCCGGGTCGGGCAGGCGCGTGGCGAGCGCGGTGGTCTCGGCGTTCTTCGCCGCGACGGCGTCGTCGGCGCCCGTACGCTCCGCCCAGTCGGGGCCGTCGTGCCACGCGACCGCGCGCCGCTCGTGGGCGAGCACGGCGCCCGCGCACCACAGCCGGTGCGCCAGCTCCCAGTCCTCGCCGCCGTAGCCGACCATCGTCGCGTCGAAGCAGCCGACCGAGGCGAACAGCTCGCGCCCCACGGTGAGCACCGCGCTGATGACGTGCCGGTAGCTGCGGTCGTCGGCCGACAGCAGGTCGCCGGTCGCCGCGTACGCGGTGGTGAGCCACGCCGGCTCGGGCAGCACCCGCGACGGGGACCGGAGGAACGCGCCGAGGCCGGCGGCGGGCACGCCGCGCAGGTCCGCGTGCCGGCGCCGGCCGACCACGACGGCGTCCGCGCACAGCGCCGGCAGCCGGCTCGCGGTCGCGACGTACTCGGGCTCCGGCACGGTGTCGCCGTCGAGGAAGCAGAGCACGTCGCCGTCGGCGGCGGCCGCGCCGAGGTTGCGGGCCGCCGCGGCGCGGAACCCCTCGTCGGGCTGCCGGAGCAGCAGCACGTCCGGCGGGACCGCCGGCGGCCGCGGCGACCCGTCGTCGACGACGACGACCTGCAGCCGCGAGGCCGGATGCGTCTGCGCCGCCAGCCCGGCGAGCACGAGGTCCAGCTGCCGCTGCGCCCGGAAGTACGGGACGACCGCCGTCACCGTCGGCGGCCGGTGCGGATGCACGCCCTCGAGCAGGTCCCAGCGGTTGCCCGGCAGCACCGCGGTCGGAGTCACCGGCCGACCGCGAGCCGCGCCGCCACGGCCGCGGCGAGGTCGGGACCGGGCCGGACGCCGGCCGGCAGGTACGTCGAGGCGGGGTCGGCTGCGGCGGACGCCAGCGCGGCCCGCAGGTCCTCGTACGGCAGCAGCGAGCCGGGGTTGCAGGCGAGCAGCTCGGCGGTCTGGCGGGTCGCCGGGACGAGCGGCCGCCGGCCGTGGCCCCACCACTCACAGATGCTCGCCGACGCGGCCAGCGCCCGGTTCGGCGCCACCGGGATCGTGGCGGCGGTGAGCCACGCCGGGATCTGGGCGTCCGGGAGGTACCCGGTCACGTGGACGCGTGGGTCGGCGGCGAGCGCGTCGGCGAGGTCCTGGTGCCCCTCGGCCGCCCGGCCCACGCAGCGCAGCGGCACCCCCGGCGGCAGCGCGGCCAGCACCTCCTCGTGGCCGCGGCCGGGCCAGAGGTAGCCGAGCACGGTCACGCTGCCGGCCGGTGCAGGGCTCGGCCGCGCCGCGGGCGACACCGGCAGCGGCAGCACCGCGTCGCAGCCGACGCCGAGGTCGTCGAGCAGCTCTGCCTCGACCGTGCTGCAGGCGACGACCGCCGCCGCCCGCCGGCCGAGCCGTCGGTACGCGGCGGCGCGGGCGACGGTCCGCGGGTCGCCCGCTCCGCAGGGGACATCGTGAAGGCCGATCACCACGCGAGCCCGCCGGGCGTCGAGCGCGTCGAACAGAGCGGCGGCCGCGTCGGCCGCGTCCTCGGAGCGGGCCGCCAGCAGCCGGTCGGTCAGGTCGAGGTGGACGACGGCGCCGGCGGGGAGCTCGTCGACGGTCGAGACGGCCGGGATGTCGCCGGCCGACGCGAGGCGCTGGGCGTGGCGGACGACGCCGTGGTGGCGCGGTCCGAGCGTCAGGAAGCGCTCGGTCACGCGGCCACCCGGAGCACGTCGCGGTACGCGGAGCGGTGGGCCCGGTGGCTCGCGAGGCGCTGCACGGCCCGGACCGGCCGCCCGACCGGGTCGACCGGGCCCCGCCCGAGCGCCCGGGCGACCGCAGCGGCGAGCGAGGCGGCGTCGAGCCCGGACCGCTCGTCGTGGCGGAAGCCGTCGATGTCGGCCCACTGCTCGGCGTAGTGGCCGCAGTCAGGCGCCACGACCCGGGTGCCGACGTCGCGGCAGGCCTCCAGCCAACCGGAGTGGGTGCCCCAGCGGTTCGGCAGCACCGAGACCTGCAGCCGGCTGAGGGCCGCGCGGTGCTGGTGCTCGTCGAGGTAGTCGTGCAGCAGCAGCGAGGCCGAGGGCAGCGACCGGAGTGCGGTGGCGATCGCCCGGAGGTCGGCATGGCCGGCGACCTCGCGGTGGGCCGTGACCTCGAGCCGGCCGCCGGCCCGCGCGACGGCGGCCGCCACGACGGCGACCAGGCGGGCCGGCTCGACGACGTTGCGGCGGAGCGACTTGAGCGCGATGCCGACGAGCCCCGGCTCGGTGACCGCGGCGGGGCCGTCGTAGATCGCGCCGTGCGGGACGACGGCCGCCGACCGGCCGTACTCGCTCGCCACGGTGCGGGCGGCGCCGCCGGTCAGGGTGAGCACGGCGTCGGCCCGGCGCAGCAGGACCTGCAGCGCCCGCCGGTGGGGCTCCGGGTCGCCGTGGTGCGGGTTGCGCAGGTCGTGGACGGTGACGACCAGCGGCTGCGAGAGCCCGTCGCACCAACGCTCGAGCTCCCCGGGGCTCAGGTGGTCGAAGCCGAAGTGGACGTGCACCACGTCGGCCGGGGCCAGCAGCCGCGGGTCGGTCCAGGCCGGGTCGGGCTCCCAGCCGGCGGCGCGGTCCCGCCCGACGTGGCGGACCCCGGGCGGCACGGCGCCCTCGACGTACCGGTGCCGCGCCGGGAGGGTCGCGACCGTCACCTCCGCGGCCATCGCGAGAGCGTGCCCGGGGCCGGAACGAGCACACGTCGGCCCCCACCCTGTTGGGAGTTCGTGGGCCGGGCAGGCCCCCCCTATGGTCCACGTCCAGCGCACTTTCACCGTCAACCGTCCGGTCGACCTCGTCGTGCCGTACCTCGCCGACTTCGCGAACGCCGTGCAGTGGGATCCCGGGACGCAGTCGTGCGAACGCATCGGCGTCGGCCCGGTCGCGGTCGGTGCCCGCTGGCACAACGTGTCCAAGGTCCTGGGCGCGAGCACCGAGCTGGAGTACACGCTCGAGCGGCTGGAGCCCGGGCACCTCACCCTCGTCGGGCGCAACAAGACCGCGACCTCGACAGACGACATCGTCGTTCGGCCGCACGCCGACGGCGCCGAGATCACCTACGACTCGACCGTCGAGCTGAACGGTGTCGCGAAGCTGGGTGCGCCGCTGCTGAAGCTCGAGTTCGAGAAGCTCGGCGGCGAGACGGAGAAGGGCATCCAGGCTGCCGTGGCCGGGCTCGACTGAACGCCGCCCGGCCGCTGCGGATCGCGCTGATCGCGCCCGCCCGGCACCCCATCGTCGAGCCGTACGCGGGCGGCATGGAGTCGCACACCGGCGAGCTCGCCCGCCGGCTGCGGGACCTGGGGCACGACGTGTCGCTCTTCGCGCTCCACGGCTCCTCGCGCGACCTCGTGCACCCCGGCGACGAGCTGGCGGTGTTCCGTGCCAGCCCGGTCGCCCAGAGCGACGTGTCGGCGGCGACCCCGGACTTCATGGCGCAGCACCATGCGTACCTGGCGCTGATGCTGCGGCTGCAGCGCGAGCGCGACCGGTTCGACGTCGTGCACGACAACGCGATCCACTACCTGACGCTCTCGCTGGCGAGCACCCTCCCGGTCCCGACGGTCGCGACCCTGCACACGCCGCCCACACCCTGGTTCGAGTCGGCGCTCGCGGCGGGCCTGACGTCGACGACGTTCTGCGCGGTGAGCCGCGACAACGCCCGGTCCTGGCACGAGCAGCTCGGCTCGCTCCCGGTGATCTACAACGGCGTCGACACCGGCACCTTCACGCCCGGCCCCGGTGGCGGCCCCGCGGTCTGGACCGGCCGGCTCGTCCCGGAGAAGGGGCCCGAGCACGCGATCGCCGCCGCACGGCTGGCCGGCCTCGACCTCGTCCTCGCCGGGCCGATCAGCGACCGCGCCTACTTCGACCGGGTGATCGCGCCGCAGCTCGGGGGGGACGTGTCGTACGCGGGGCACCTCGACCAGCGGCAGCTCGCAGACCTCGTGGGACGGGCGTCCGTCGCCGTCGTCACGCCGCGCTGGACCGAGCCGTACGGCCTGGTCGCCGCGGAGGCGCTCGCCTGCGGCACGCCCGTGGCCGCGTACGACCGGGGTGCCGTCGCCGAGATCGTCGACGACCGCACCGGCCGGCTCGCCTCCCCCGACGACACCGCCGGCCTGGCCGAGGCGATGCTGGCCGCCCGCGGGCTCGACCGGGCCGAGGCCCGCGCCCGCGCCGTCGAGCACTGGTCGTCGCTGCGGATGGCCCGCGCGTACGTCGAGCTGTACGCGGCGCTGACACGACCCGAGGCCGCCCACCGGCCCGAGCTGCTGCCCACCCACACACGCGCGCGACGGCCGCCCGCCACCCACGTCCGGTAAGACCCGGCCGCCCGCGGGTGCTCAGCGCTGCGCCCACTCCTTGGCGAGCAGCTCGTAGGAACGGACCCGGTCAGCGTGGTCGTGAGTGATCGTCGTGATGATCAGCTCGTCGGCGCCGGTCGCCTCCTGCAGCTGCTCGAGGCGGTCGGCCACCTGCTCCGGCGTCCCCACCAGCTGGGTCTCGAGCCGGTCCGCGACGAGCGCCTGGTCGTCGTCGGTCCACGGCAGCGCCCGGGCCTCGTCGGGCGTCGGGAACGGGATGGCCCCCTCGGCCGTACGGATGCTGCGCACCCAGCTGCGGTAGCCCGTCGCCAGCTCGCGGGCGGTCGCCTCGTCGTCGGCCACGACCACGTCGGCGGACACCGCGGCGTACGGCTGCTCCAGCACGCCGGGGCGGAACGCCTGGCGGTAGCCGGCGACGGCCTGGAGCACCTTCGCGGGTGCGACGTGGTAGTTCGCGGCGAACGGCAGGCCGTGCTCGGCGGCTACGTGCGCGCTCTCGCCGCCGGAGCTGCCGAGCACCCACACGTCGACCTGCGCCCCCTCGCCGGGGACGACGTGGGCCTCCGTCCCGGCCTCGTCGCGGAAGGTGCCGGCCAGCAGGGCGAGGACGTCGCGGATCTGCTCCGGGTACGGCTGGCCCGTCGCGCCCGGCTGCTGCAGCAGTGCGTGCTGCAGCGCGAAGCGGGGCGAGCCGACGAGCTTCCGGAAGTCGAACGCGGGCGGGACCGGCAGGCCGTTCGGCCCCCGGCCGTCGACGACCTCGGTGCCGGGCAGCGGCGGGACCTCGACCGGCGTCGTCGGCTGACCCGCCGACCGGCCGAGACCGACGTCGAGCCGTCCCGGGAAGACGGCGTCGAGCAGTCCGAACTCCTCGACCGCCGACAGCGCGGTCCGGTGACCCATCTGCAGAGCGCCCGAACCGAGCCGGATCGTCGACGTGGCCGCCGCCGCCAGCGCGATCGTGACCGCCGGTGCGGTGCCGGCGACGCCGGGGTTGAGGTGGTGCTCGGCGAACCAGTACCGCGAGTAGCCGAGCCGCTCGGCCTGCTGGGCCAGGTCGACGCTGTTGCGGATCGCCTGCGACGCAGTCGATCCCGAGCTGATGGGCACGAGGTCGAGGACCCCGAGAGCAGCGCGGTCGCTCATGACACGGCCCGCTGTTGGGCACCGGTACCGGCACCGAGCGGCGCGAGGCCGAGGTTGTCGCGCAGCGTCGTGCCGTCGTAGTCGGTGCGGTAGTTGCCCTTCTCCTGCAGCAGCGGCACGACGGTGTCGGCGAACCCGTCGAGCCCACCGGGCGTGATGTGCGGGACGAGGATGAACCCGTCGCTCACGTCGGCCTGCACCAGCCGGTCGATGTCGTCGGCGATGGTCTGCGGGCTGCCCACGAAGGACTGGCGGCCGGTCACCTCGATGATCAGCTCGCGGGTCGTGAGCCCACCGGCCTCGGCCTTCGCCCGCCACTCGTGGGCGACCTCGACCGGGTCGCGGTGCATCCGGACGCTGGCGCGACCCTTCGCGATCGTGTTCTCCCCCACCACCGGGTCGACGGTCGGGAGTGGGCCGTCGGGGTCGTGGTCGGACAGGTCGCGGTTCCACAGCTGCTCGAGGAAGCGGATCGCCGTGGCAGGACTCACCTGCTGCAGCCGCACCTCCTGGGCGAGCTCGCGCGCCTCGGCGTCGGTGTCGCCCAGCACGAAGGTCGCGGC
Source organism: Candidatus Melainabacteria bacterium (assembly GCA_903970495.1). Taxonomy (GTDB): domain Bacteria; phylum Actinomycetota; class Actinomycetes; order Mycobacteriales; family CAJCIY01; genus CAJCIY01. Next base: position 7,320 of record CAJCIY010000072.1, read on the forward strand.
GGGAAGGATCAGCAGCTCGTCGCTGCGGCGGCCGTACTTGGGCAGCCGGGACTTCACGTCGCGGTAGAACGGCTGGCCCGCCTCGAGGGTGCTGTGCCGGCTGAAGATCGCGTCGGCGGACGAGGCGGCGAACTCGCGCCCCTCGTCGGAGTCGCCGGCCTGGAAGATCACCGGACGGCCCTGCGGGCTGCGCGGCACGGAGAACCGGCCGTGGATGTCGAACTGCGGCCCGGAGTGGGCGAATCTGCCGGCGTCGGCGCTGCGCAGGAACTGCCCCGACGCCTTGTCCGCGACGATCTCGTCACCGTGCCAGGAGTCCCACAGCTCGGTCGCCGTGGTGAGGAACTCCTTCGCCCGGGCGTAGCGCTGGTCCTGCGGGAGGTACCCGGCGCGCCGGAAGTTCTCGCCGGTGAAGGCGTCCCAGCTGGTCACGACGTTCCAGGCTGCGCGCCCGCCCGAGAGGTGGTCGAGGGTCGCGAACTGGCGGGCCACCTCGTACGGCTCGTTGAAGGTGGAGTTGATCGTGCCGGCGAGGCCGAGGTGCTCGGTGACCGCCGAGAGCGCGGCGAGGATCGCGAAGGTGTCGGGCCGCCCGACGACGTCGAGGTCGTAGATGCGGTCGTTCTGCTCGCGCAGCCGAAGGCCCTCGGCGAGGAACAGGAAGTCGAACCTCGCCCGCTCCGCGGTCTGCGCGAAGTGCCGGAAGCTGTCGAACTCGATGTGGCTGCCGGCCTTCGGGTCGCTCCAGACCGTCGTGTTGTTGACGCCGGGGAAGTGGGCGGCGAGGTGGATCTGCTTGCGTGGCATCGACGCTCCTCAGACGGCGGCGTAGCGGTTTGCGGGACGGCCCAGGCCGAGCAGCCCCCGCAGCGTGTCGGACTCGTACGTGGTCCGGAACTCACCGGCTCCCTGCAGCAGCGGCACGAGACCGCGGGTGATCGCCTCGAGGTCGTCGGGGATCGACCCGGGCCGCAGCCGGAAGCCGTCGAGACCCGTGGCCCGCCAGTCGAGGAGCAGGTCGGCCAGCTCGGCGGGGGTCCCGACGAAGGTGGCGGCGTCGCTGCGGTGCGGCTCGGCGGCCAGCTCGTCGAGCCGGCCCTTCGCGTCCTCGGCCCGTGCCGCGTCGGCGGCGAGGTAGACCTCGAGGTCGGCGAACAGGTGCAGCGGCTCGTCGGCCCGGGCCGACCCGGCCCGCAGCTCGCGGATCTCGTGCACGATCGCGA
>CAJCIY010000073.1 GCA_903970495.1 Candidatus Melainabacteria bacterium
GCGCACGCTGCGCCTCGGCGTTGACCGCGTACGCCTCGCTCCGCGGGTCGACGCGCGAGGACAGCACCGGGGTCACACCGGCACTGTGCCACGGGAGCCGGCGCTAGCCGGCCGGGGCGAGCACGAGCTCGACGTCGACGCGGGTCCAGCTGCCGTCGACGGCGCGGCCGTCGGGCGTCGGACCGCCGTGCCGGACGAAGTCGTGGACGAGCGAGGCGCGGATGCCGAAGACGCTGTCGTAGGTCAGGTCCTCGTCCGCCACGAACAGGTGCGTGACCAGCGGGTCGTAGCCGGGCTCGACCACGCGGAAGTGCAGGTGCGGCGCGCGCATCGGCGAGCGCCCGGTGGCCGCGAGCAGCTGCCCGACCGGCCCGTCGGACGGGATCGGGTACGGCGTGGGCGTCAGCGCCCAGAAGCGGAAGCCGCCGTCGGCCGCGGAGATGACGGCGCCGCGGGCGGCGGTGCGGCCGTCGGCGTACTGGGTGTCGTACCGGCCGTCGTCGTCGGCCTCCCAGACGTCGATCCGGGCGCCGGCGACCGGGCTGCCGTCGGCGGCGCGCAGCACGCCCTCGACCCAGCACGGCTCGCCGGGCGCGCCTGCCGCGAGGTCGCCGCCGGACTCGACCACGGGCGCGTCCTCGACGAAGAACGGGCCGAGCACCGTCGCCTCGGTGGCCTCGCCGTGGGCGGCGTGGTTGATCATCACGGTCTGCATGGACAGCCCCAGCACGTCCGAGAGCAGCACGAACTCCTGTCGCCGGTCGTCGGTGAGGTGCCCGGTGGCGGTGAGGAACGCGATGCCCGCCGACCACTCCGCCTCGGTGAGGCGCACCTCCCGGGCGAAGGCGTGCAGGTGCCGGGTCAGCGCCGTGACGAGCTCGCGCAGCCGCGGGTCGGCGGTGCCGGCGAAGCTCTCGACGACGGTCTCGGTCAGCTGCTGCTCTGCGGCCTCGGTCATGACGCCATCGAACCGCGTCGACCGGTCAGGCGCTCTCGAGCTCCCAGAAGCAGAACGGGCACTCGTCCTCGACCGGTGGCGGGAACACCGCACCGGTCACCGCGGAGGCGGCGGCCAGGAACCCCAGCAGCCATGTCGGCAGCGGGCGCCGGGCGTGGTGGCCGCGCGGCTCGGGGCGGGGCTCGTCGGACATGGCAGGAAGTGTCGCTGTGACACGCATCACGCGCAAGAGGGCGGGGCCGCAACCGTGTGCTGGGATCGCGAGGTGCCCGCGATCCCGGAGCCGACGACGGTCGTGGTCGACGACGGTGTCGAGATCGCCTACCGCCACTGGCCGGGCGAGGGCATGCCGGTCGTCCTGCAGCACGGCTTCGTCGTCGACACGTACGTCAACTGGGTCGCCACCGGCGTCGTCCCGGCGCTGCTCGGGGCCGGCCGGGCGGTGGTCGGCGTCGACGCCCGCGGCCACGGCCGGTCGGGCAAGCCGCACGAGCCCGCGGCGTACGGCGAGGCGCGGATGAGCCGCGACCTGCAGGCCGTGGTCGACCACCTCGGCGTCGGCGCGTACGACCTGGTCGGCTACTCCATGGGCGGGGTGGTCGCCGTCCTGACCGCGGCCGTCGACCACCGGGTGCGGCGGCTGGTGGTCGGGGGAGTGGGCAGCGCGGTCGTCGAGCTCGGCGGCGTCGACACCCGCGCCCTGGACCGGGAGCTGCTCGCGGGCGCCCTCGCCGCGGACGACGCGGCGACCGTGACCGGCGACGCCGCCGTGTTGGCGTTCCGGCGGCTGGCCGACGCGGTGGGCGCGGACCGCCGTGCGCTGGCGGCGCAGGCCCGCTCGGTGCACCGCGGTCCGGTCGACCTGGCGGCCATCACGGCGCAGACCCTCGTGCTCGTCGGCGACGCGGATCCGCTGGCCGCCCGTCCGCAGGTGCTCGCGGCGGCGATCCCGGGCGCCCGGCTGGAGCTGCTGCGCGGCGACCACGTCGGGGTGTTCGGCGACCGGCGCTTCGCGCCGGCCATCGCCGCGTTCGTCGGTCGGGCGACGGACGGTTAGAGCGATCGGGCGGCGGGTCGGGCCGCCTGCGGGCGGGCGGTGATGAACGCCTCGACCTCCTCGGGCGGGAGGGCCTTGGCGAAGTACCAGCCCTGCACGAGGTGACCGCCGCGCCGGCGCAGCTCCTCGAGCTGCGTCGCGCGCTCCACGCCCTCGGCGATGACCGGCAGGTCGAGGCTGCGCCCGAGGTCGAGGATCGCCGACACGAAGCGCGCCTGCTCGGGGTCGTCGTCGATGTGGTCGAGGAACGACTTGTCCACCTTGACCGCGTCCAGCTGCAGCTGGTGCAGGCTGGCGAGCGAGGAGTACCCGACGCCGAAGTCGTCGAGCGAGACCAGCGCCCCCACAGCGTGCAGCTCGTCGATCGCGTGCCGGGCCCGCGCGATGTCACCGATGAGCTCCCGCTCAGTGATCTCGACGATCAGCTGGTCCGGGCCGAGCCGGTGCCGGGTGATCGCGGCGGCGATGCGCGCCGCGAAGTCGGGGGACACCAGCTGCTGCGGTGGCACGTTCACGCCCATCCGGAGGCGGGGACGCCCCGTCGTCGCCGTCCAGACCGCCAGCCTCGAGCACGCCTGCTCGAGCACGTGGTCGGTGAGCGCACCGATGGTCCCCGTGCGCTCGGCCAGCGGGATGAAGACGTCCGGCGAGACCTCCGCACCGAGGTGGTTCCAGCGCGCGAGCGCCTCGAGGCCCTGCACCGAGCCGTCGCTGATGTCGATGATGGGCTGGTACGCGACCCGCACGGCGCCGCTGCTGATGCCGGCCAGCAGGTCGGCCGCCTGCTGGTGCTCGGCCACCTCGCTGAGCGACATCCCAGCCCGGAACCACTCCACCCGACCCTTGCCCGACCGCTTCGCCGCGTACATGGCCGTGTCGGCACGGGTCAGGAGCTGGTCGGCGGTCGTCGGCCCGGCCTCGGCGTCGAGCGAGACGATGCCGAGGCTGGCGGTCACGGTCAGCCGGCGCATCCCGATGAGCACCGGGCGGGACAGCGCGCCGAGGATGAAGGCGGCCACCGCGCTCGCGTCGCCGCCGTCCTCGAGCAGGACCGCGAACTCGTCGCCGCCCAGCCGGGCCACCGTGTCGCCGACCCGCGTACGGGCGGTCAGCCGGTCGGCCACGCGCACCAGCAGCTCGTCGCCCACGACGTGGCCGTGGGTGTCGTTGACGATCTTGAAGTCGTCGAGGTCGAGGAACAGCACCGAGACCTGCCGCAGGTCGCGCGCGTGCAGGGCGAGGGCGTGCTCGAGCCGGTCCTGGAACAGCCGCCGGTTGGCCAGGCCGGTGAGCGCGTCGTGGAAGGCCTGGTAGCGCAGCCGGGCCTCGCCGTCGGACAGCGCGCGGCTCAGGTCGGTGATCTCACGCAGCGCCAGGTACTGCCGACCCAGCAGGGCGACCATCAGGAGCGTCAGCAGCGCGAGCTGCGCCACGTCGGGACGTTGACCGCCGAGTGCGCGCGCGAGCAGCACGACGACGGCCGCGACGATCGGGACGTACGGCAGAACGCGCTGCCGGTTCAGCCCCACGAGCGTGTCCGTCCCGGGCTCGAGCGCGACGGCGTCGCGGAACGTCGGCGCGACCGCGACCAGCGCGAACCCCACGAGGTAGAGCAGGTAGGTCGGGCCGGTCGGGGTATGGCCCGCGGACGAGTTGTGCGCCAGGGTCCCGTCCGCCACGGCCAGCACCACGAGGCCCAACGAGAGCAGCGGCCAGCAGCCGCCCTCACGCAGCCGCCGGACCGTCAGCAGCGCCACCGTCAGCACCATCAGGAGTGCTGTGGGGTGCAGTACCGACAGCACGACGCCCAGCCGCGTGGGGTTGGTGTCCGCCTGCCGGAGGATGGTCGGCCACATCACGATGGCGAGCGACGCGGTGACCATCGTGGCGTCGGCGAGGCGCCGGCTGGGCGCGGCCCGGTGCACGGGCAGCGGGTGTACGGCGAGGGCGATCGCCCCGGCGGTCGGGAGGAGCAGGAGGCTGATGTCGGCCGCCGCCGGCAGGAGGTCGAGGTGGCCGTTCGCGCGCAGTGCGCTCGCCCACGAGGCACCGACGACGAACCCGAGGAGGCCGACGATGAGGACCGACCAGGCCCACCGGGTCGCACCCTCGCTGGCGCGCGCTCGGCGGAAGACCATCACGGCGGTGACGAGTGCGGCGGCATCCACGACGGAGCCGTCGATGTACGGCCGTGCCGTCGGAGCCCCGAGCGGGCTGAGGAGGATCACGCCGGCCAGCGCCACCGCCACGGCGGTGGGCACCCGGAGCGAGCGCGCTGACGGCGCAGCGCTCGCCGGAGCCTCGATCGCGCTCACGTCCACCGTCCCCCAGTCGACTGCGCCCTCTGCGCGTCTTCTAGATATGTCGGGTGGTGGCGTCACCGACCTGAGCGTCCACCCCGTGACGGGCGGACGGCGGGTGGGTCAGGCGACCTCGTAGCGGCGCCGCGGCCCGAGCGGCGCACGACGGCCGGAGAGCGCGTCGGCGCGCTCGGTCTCGGTCATCGCACCCCAGACCCCGTAGGGCTCGCGCGCGTCGAGCGCGTACTGCCGGCACTGCGCCACGACCGGACAGCCCCGGCAGATCGCCAGCGCCGCCTGCTCGCGTCGGCTGCGGGAGGGCTCCCGCTCGCCGTAGGGGTGGAAGAACAGCTCGCTGTCGGCGCCTCGGCAGGCACCGTGCAGCTGCCACTCCCAGTCGGCCTCGACCGCGTCCGGGTGGTGTTCGGGGAGGCTCTCGACCAGCGGTGCACAGGATCCGCTCGTCGCTGGCCTCGTCGCCAGGGGTACGCGCACCGATACCGGCATCCCGTCCTCCTCCGTCGATCGCGGGCCTCGGTGCCCGCAGGATCGCGCTCGTGAAAACTTTCACGATCTGTTGCAAATACTAACGCCGCCCTCACCGAGATGCCACCGGCCGTAGGCCGTGCGAGCAACCGTGACGAGGTCGTGACCAGCCGGTCCTGTCCGGTTCCCGATTGGCCAACCCGACCGGTAGGACAGGATGCAGCGGTGACCAGTCCCGCGCCCGACCCGCGTCCCGAACCCCGCTCCGTCGGTGTCCTCGGCGGCACCGGTCCGCAGGGCCTGGGCCTGGCCCGCCGCCTCGCGGCCAGCGGGCTCCCGGTCGTGCTCGGTTCCCGTGACCCCGCCCGCGCCGCGGCTGCGGCCGAGCCGCTCGCAGCCGCCGGCCTGCCGGTGACCGGAGCCAACAACGCCGGCGCCGCAGCGGCCGACGTCGTCATCGTGGCGGTCCCGTACGAGGGTCACCGCGACCTGCTCGCGAGCCTGGCCCCCGAGCTCGCCGGCAAGGTGGTCATCGACTGCGTCAACCCGCTGGGGTTCGACAAGCAGGGGGCGTACGCCCTCGACGTCGAGGCCGGCAGCGCGGCGCTGGAGGCGCAGGAGGTCCTGCCGGGCAGCGTCGTCGTCGGCGCCTTCCACCACATGTCGGCGGTGCTGCTGTCGGACGAGACCGTCACCTCGATCGACACCGACGTGATGGTGGTCGGCGAGGACCGCTCGGCGACCGACCTGGTGCAGGCGCTCGCCGGCCGCATCCCGGGCATGCGCGGCGTCTACTCCGGCCGGCTCCGCAACGCCCGCCAGGTCGAGGCCCTGACCGCCAACCTCATCAGCGTCAACCGTCGCTACAAGGCCCATGCCGGCGTCCGCGTCACCGACATCTGAGCGGGTCGACGACCTCGGCCACGAGGTGCTCCTGCCCGGGACCGTCCGGCGGGTGGTGTCGCTGGTCCCGTCGCTCACCGAGGCCGTCGCGGCCAGCTCGGACGGACTGCTCGTCGGCGCGACCGACTGGTGCACCTACCCGCAGGGCCTGCGGGTCGACCGGGTCGGCGGGACGAAGAACCCCGCGGTCGGCACCGTCGTCGACCTCGAGCCCGACCTCGTCGTCGCCAACGAGGAGGAGAACCGCGCCGTCGACCTCGACGAGCTGCGGGCGGCCGGGGTCGCGGTCTGGGTCACCGCGCCGACGTCCGTGCCCGAGGCGTTGGTCTCGCTCCGCCGGATGCTCGGCGCCTGCGGCCTCGACACCCCGCCCTGGCTGCGCGAGGCCGAGCGGGTGTGGGCGCCCCCGTACGAGGGTCCCCGCCGCCACGCGGTCGTGCCGATCTGGCGGCGGCCGTGGATGGCGGTGGGGCGAGACACCTTCGGCGGCGACGTGCTGGCCCGGCTCGGCGTCGACAACGTGCTCGCCGGCGACCCCGAGCGCTACCCGCGGATCGAGATCGGCGAGCTGCCGCCGCACGACCTCGTCGTGCTGCCGGACGAGCCGTACGCCTTCACCGCCGAGGACGGCCCGGAGTCGTTCGCGGCCCCGTCGGCGCTGGTGTCGGGCCGGCATCTCACCTGGTACGGCCCGTCGATGGTCGAGGCCCGCGCGCTGCTCACCGAGCAGCTGGCCCGTCAGCTGTAGCTCTGCTCCGGTCCCGGGAAGGTGCCGGCCGCGACCTCGGTCGCGTACTCGCGCGTCGCGGCGAGCAGCGCGCCGCGGAGGTCCGCGTACCGCTTGACGAGCCGCGGGGTGGGCTCGGGCGACAGGCCTGCCATGTCGGGCCAGACCATGACCTGGCCGTCGCAGCCGGGGCCGGCGCCGATGCCGATGGTCGGGATCGCGACCTCCTTGGTCACCCGCTCGGCCACGTCGGCCGGCACCATCTCGAGCACCAGCGCGAACGCCCCGGCCTCGGCGATCGCGACGGCCTCGCGGACCAGCTCGTCGCCCGCCGCACCGCGGCCCTGGACGCGGTAGCCACCGAGGCCGTGCACCGACTGCGGCGTGAAGCCGAGATGGCCCATCACCGGGATGCCGGCACCGACGATCGCGTCGACCTGCGGGCAGACCCGGCTGCCGCCCTCGAGCTTCACCGCGCCGGCGCCGCCCTGCTTCAGGAACCGGAGGGCGGTCTCGAGCGCCTGTGCCGGGCTCACCTGGTAGGAGCCGAACGGCAGGTCGGCGACGACCAACGCACGGGGTGCGCCGCGGACCACGGCCCGGACGAGCGGCAGCAGCTCCTCGACGGTGACCGGGATGGTGTCGTCGTAGCCGAGCGCGTTGTTGCCGGCCGAGTCGCCGACGAGCAGGACGGGGATGCCGGCCTCGTCGAAGACCCCCGCGGTGAGCGAGTCGTAGGACGTGAGCATCGAGAACTTCGCGCCCTCGTCCTTCCAGCGCTGCAGGTCGCGGATGCTGGTGCGACGGCTGGCGGTGACGGTCGCGTACGGGACCTCTGACATGCGCGTGCCTCCGAAGGTCTCGGGGCCGCGGTGGGTCCCCGGACGGAACGAGCGAGCGGTCAGAGCGTAGGGCCCTCGCGCCAGCGGTTGGTGATAGGCAGCCGGCGGTCGCGGCCGAACGCCTTCGCGGTGACCTTCGGGCCGGGCGGGTTCTGCCGGCGCTTGTACTCGGCGAGGTCGACCAGCCGCACGACGTCGTCGGCGACCTGCGCCTCGACACCGTCGGCGAGCAGCTGGCTGCGGCCGGCGTCGTGCTCGACGTACGCCTCCAGCAGCGGGTCGAGGACGTCGTAGGCCGGCAGCCGGTCGGTGTCGAGCTGGCCGGGCGCGAGCTCCGCCGACGGCGGCTTGTCGATGATCTGCGGTGGGATCGGGGGCCGCTCGGGCGACTGCTCGTTGCGCCAGCGGGCCAGCGCCCAGACCTCGGTCTTGGGGATGTCCTTGATCGGCGCGTAGCCGCCGGCGGTGTCGCCGTAGAGGGTCGAGAACCCGACCGCGAGCTCGCTCTTGTTGCCGGTCGTCAGCACGAGGTGGCCCTCGCCGTTGGAGATGCCCATCATCAGCGTGCCGCGCACGCGGGCCTGCAGGTTCTCCTCGGCGAGCCCGGTGAGGTGCAGCGCATCCTGGTACGCGGTGACCATCGGCGCGATGGACACGACGCGGTGGTGGGTGCCGAGGCGGTCCGCCAGCTCGACCGCGTCGTCGACCGACCCGCCGGAGGAGTACGCCGACGGCAGGCTCACGGTGTGCACGCGGTCGCCGCCGATCGCGTCGGTGGCGACCGCGGCGACGATCGCCGAGTCGATGCCGCCGGAGGAGGCGATGACGACCGAGGCGAAGCCGTTCTTCTCGACGTAGTCGCGGGTGCCGAGCACGATCGCGGCCCAGTCGGCGGCGAGCCCGTCGAGCGGTGTCGCGACCTCTGCTGGTCTCTGATCCGTCTGCGGCACAGGGGTTTCCGACAGCGTGACACGCTCGAGCCGCAGTCCACCGGTGTGCTCGACCGTGGTCGGCGCGTGCTGCTCGAGCTGCAGGTCGAGCACCATCAGGTCGGCTCCGAACTGCGGCGAGCGGGCGAGGACCGTGCCGCCCGCGTCGAGGACGAACGAGGCGCCGTCGAAGACCAGCTCGTCCTGGCCGCCGACCTGGTTCACGTACGCGACGGGCAGCCCGCACTCCGCCGCCCGCTGCGCGAGCAGCGTCTCGCGGAAGCCGGCCTTGCCCCGCTCGTACGGGCTGCCGTTGGTGCACAGCAGCAGGTCCGCACCGACCGCCTTCGCCGCGTCGGTCGGCGGGCCGGGCCACCAGAGGTCCTCGCAGATCGTGAGGGCGACGCGTACGCCGCCGACGACGACGCTGACCGCGCGGTCGCCCGCCAGGAAGTAGCGGTCCTCGTCGAAGACGCCGTAGTTCGGCAGGTAGACCTTGTCGACGCTGGCGGCGACCTCGCCGCGGTGCAGGACCGCCGCGCTGTTGTGCGCGCCGTCGTCGGTCCGGCGGAGGTAGCCGACGTACGCGGGCAGGTCGCCGAGGCCGTCGTCGTCGAGCTCCTTGGCGAGGCGTCGCAGGCATTCCTCGCTGGCGGCGGAGAACGACCGGCGGAGCACCAGGTCCTCGGGCGGGTAGCCGGTGAGGGTCATCTCCGGGAACGCGACGAGCTGCGCTCCGGCGGCGGCTGCCTCGGCGCTGATGCGGCGCACGGTGGCCGCGTTGCCGGCGAGGTCGCCGACGACGAGCCGGCACTGCGCCAGGGCGAACCGGAACGGCACCGTCGTCACGCGCCCATCATCGCGCAGGCAGGCGCCGCGTCCGCGACGGTGCCGCACGCGCCGGAGCGGTAGGCGACGATGGCGCGGTGAGCACCCGCGACCTGACCCTGTCCGACGGCCGCACGCTGCAGGTCTGGACCGCCGGTGACCTCGGCGGGCTCGCGCTCGTCTTCCTGCCGGGCACGCCCGCAGGGGTGACGCCGGAGGTCGAGCTGGTCGACGCCGCGGCGGCAGCCGGTGTCGGCCTGGTGTCGATCGCGCGGCCCGGGTACGGCCGGTCGACCCGCCTGCCGGGAAGGAGCGTGGCCGACGTCGTCCCCGACACCGCCGAGGTGCTCGCGCAGCTCGGCTGCGGCGGCGTCGTCGTCCTGGGCTGGTCCGGCGGTGGCCCGCACGCGCTCGCCTGCGCTGCCCGGCTGCCGTCCTGCCGGGCCGCGGCCTCACTCGCGGGCGCGGGTCCGGACGACACCGACCTCGACCTCGACGCGGGGATGGCATCCGACAACATCGAGGAGTTCGCCGCCGCGCGGTCGGGCGAGCCGGCGCTGCGGTCGTGGCTCGAGCAGGCGGCGCTCTCCCTCACCTCGCTCGACCCCGACGGGGTGATCGAGGCTATGGGCGCGCTGCTCCCGCCGGCCGACCGCGCCGCCCTGACGCCGGCCCGCGCCCAGCACTTCGCCGCGTCGTTCCGCGAGGCGCTGGCCGCCGGCGTCGACGGGTGGCTCGACGACGACCTCGCGTTCGTGCGGCCGTGGGGTTTCGACCTCGCCGGCATCGCCGTACCGGTCGCCGTCTGGCAGGGCGACCAGGACACGATGGTGCCGCCTGCGCACGGCCGGTGGCTGGCCGAGCACCTGCCGACGGCGGTGCCCCACTGGCTGCCGGGCGACGGCCACATGTCGGCGGGCTACGACCACATGGACGAGATCGTCACGGACCTGGTCGCCCTCGCGCGCTAGCCCCGACCGGTCTCGGCCTGCAGGCGGTCGATCTCCCGGCTCGCGTCGGCCTTGCTGATCTCGTCGGGCACCTCTTCGCCGGCCTCCTGCGCCAGTGTGTGCAGGTAGGACTGCTGCGGCCCGGTCGCGGGCTCGTCGCCGGTGACCCAGTCCGCCGGGTCCTTCTCGGGGTTCTGGCTGACCGGCTGCGTGGTCTCGCTCATCGGGGCTCCTTCGTCACGTACGAACAGATGTTCGAAGGCATTCCCCGTTCGTCTCGGGTCACACCGGGACCTGCGCACGCCCGTCGGGGCAGGTTGCTGCGGCTGTCAGCCCGGGTGGGTGCCGAACCTCCGTCGAGATGGCGTACGAGGCGGTGGGGCGTGAGAGACCAACAACGCGGTGCGGACTGCTGAGACGGAGCCGAGATGCGTCATGGCAACGAGGCTGAACACTCCTTCCGTCCGCTGGGCGCCGTCGTGGATGTCGTCGTTCAGCACGATGCTCACGGTGCCGTCTGAAAACCCTGCGGCTGAGAACGGCTCGCCGTCCTGGAGCATCGGTCCGAAGGAGCTGGCAGCCGACCAAGATCCGTCCGGGGCGAGAGTCGCGCTCCGCATCTGACAGGTGATGCCGGTAGCGCTCGCGCTCGTTGGGGCGCAGCTCTGCCACAGTGCGGTGGGCGTCCCGCCGGACGAGACGAGTGACACCCCTGCGCCGCCGGCCGCTGCGAGGGGTTGGTCGGTGGTCCAGCCGGCACTGGGGTCGTAGCTCTGGTCCTCATTACCGGTGGGCTGACCGGACGTGTTGTCGGTGGTCCAGGTGATCGCGTAGCCTGCGTCGCTCGTCGCCACCAGTGGGCCTGCATCGAACGCGCCCAGGGTGTGCGCCGGCCCCCACTCGCCTGGACGCCAGATACGCACCGACGATGTGCCTGTCGGACTACCGACCGGGTCGACCAGGAGCGCTGCGCTGTCGTCGGACCCGGTGACGAGGTCTGCGGCTTCGGCGTTGTCCGAACTGCCTGACAGCTCCACGGGGGCGGTCCAGCCCTGCGCCTCGGTGTAGGACCGACCGGTGACCTGGTACCCGGAGCCCGACCCAAAGGTCGTCGGCACCTCGGCCCCCCAGACGACGAGCACAGTTCCCCCCGCCGCAATGGTGATCTGCGGCGCCGTGTTGAGGGGCGCATCGTCCCCGCTGGTTGCGCCGGAGACGACCGTCGGGTCTGACCAGCTGCTGGTCGCCGACGCACGGATGGCGACGTACACGTACGTGTCGTCGTGCCAGACAGCCGCCGCCATCCCTCCAGGCCCTGCAGCGAGACGGACTCCGGTTCCGAGGTCCGTCGACAGCAGGGCAGGCGTCGACCACGTTGACGCCCCGGGTTCAAGCGCAGCGACCTTCACCCCGGAGGTTGAGGGATACGCGGCCAGAACCTCACCCGCGGGAGTGGCAGCGAGTGCGACACCGCCGTCCTGATAGTGCTGGCTGACGTCGGACGAGTCGGCGTCGACGACCGCCGGCTTCTGCCACACAGCGGAGCCAGCCGGCCGGCGAGACGCCTGCAGCCCGGGTGAGGAGTCCCCCATCGCCCACGCGGCAACTGCTCCGCCATCGGGCGTCGCGACCACCGCCGTGACATAGCTGTCCGAGTCGAAGTAGGGCGTCGCGGTCTGCAGCGTCTGAGCGCTGCTCCAGGTCGCGATCGGCGTAGCGCCACGAGCGGGAGCGGAGGCAGCTGCCGCGAGTCCCGCACCGCAGACGGCAGCGACGAGCAGGGACGGCCACACCCGCCGGTTCATTCGACCCCCGTTCGTAGCCCGCTGCGGGCGCGAGAATTACAGCACCTGGCGGGCTGCCACGGGCACGAATCGACACGACTGCTCGTTCGCCTCCGAGGACCGGAGCCTCCAGCATCGCCAGGGCGGCTCAGGGGAGCTGCTCGGGGCGTGCCGTTCACAACGGTCTCTGCGCTGCTCGGGCACACTCCACAGGGAGTGACCTGGGCTGTCTACGTGCACCGCGCCGAGGGATGGGATTGTCAGGTCTGGACCGTGCTCGACGATGCGTGGATCGCGGCTCGTGCGGACCCTGTACGGGTTGAAACGGGCTGACCAGCCTCTGACCTGGGAGTTTGAGTCGTTTGGACAAGCAGCAGGAGTACGTGCTCCGCACCCTCGAGGAGTGCGACATCCGGTTCGTACGCCTGTGGTTCACCGACGTGCTCGGCGTGCTGAAGTCCGTGGCCGTCGCGCCCGCCGAGCTCGAGAGCGCGTTCGCGGAGGGCATCGGCTTCGACGGCTCGGCGATCGAGGGCTTCGCGCGCGTGCACGAGGCGGACATGCTGGCCCGGCCGGACGCCTCGACGTTCCAGGTGCTGCCCTGGATCAGCGAGCAGCCGGGTACGGCGCGGATGTTCTGCGACATCCTCATGCCCGACGGCACGCCGGCCGCGGTCGACCCGCGTCACGTCCTGCGCCGGGCCCTGAAGGACGCGGCCCGGTCGGGCTTCACGTTCTACACGCACCCTGAGATCGAGTTCTTCCTGCTGAAGGGCTATCCCGAGGTCGGGGCGAAGACCCCGGAGCCGATCGACCTCGGCGGCTACTTCGACCTGACGCCGCGCGGCCCGTCGCACGACTTCCGCCGCGAGGCGATCACGATGCTCGAGCGGATGGGCATCTCGGTGGAGTTCAGCCACCACGAGGCGGCGCCGGGGCAGCAGGAGATCGACCTGCGCTACGCCGACGCGCTCACCACCGCCGACAACGTCATGACCTTCCGGCTGGTGATGAAGGAGGTCGCGCTGCAACAGGGCGTGTTCGCCTCGTTCATGCCCAAGCCGTTCACGGACCTGCCGGGCTCGGGGATGCACACCCACCTGTCGCTGTTCGAGGGTGACGCCAACGCCTTCCACGACCCCACCGACTCGCTCCACCTGTCGAAAGCGGCGCGGTGCTTCATCGCCGGGCTGCTGCGGCACGCGGCCGAGATCACCGCGGTGACCAACCAGTGGGTGAACTCCTACAAGCGGCTGGTGATGGGGCACGAGGCACCGTCGTACGTCTGCTGGGGGCACAACAACCGCAGCGCGCTGGTGCGGGTGCCGATGTACAAGCCCACCAAGGGGAACTCGACGCGGGTCGAGTACCGCGCGCCGGACAGCGCCTGCAACCCGTACCTGGCGTATGCCCTGATCCTGGCGGCCGGCCTCAAGGGCATCGCCGAGGAGTACGAGCTGCCGCCGGGCGCCGAGGACGCGGTGTGGTCGCTCTCGGACGCCGAGCGGCGCGACCTCGGGATCACGGCGCTGCCGGACTCGCTCGACAGCGCGATCCGCGCGATGGAGGGCTCGGAGCTCGTCTTCGACACCCTGGGCGAGCCGCTCTTCGAGTTCTTCCTGCGCAACAAGCGGGCGGAGTGGGACGGCTACCGGCGGACGGTCACCCAGTTCGAGCTCGACCGGTACCTCCCGACGCTCTAGCTCCTCTCGGCGGTGAGCACCTGCTCGACCTGCCGGATGCTGACGGCGGCCAGGCCCGGGTTGGTGTCGCGGTAGTAGCCGAGCGCGACCACGGCGATCGACAGCGCCCAGCCGCGGCCGCGGGCCCAGCTGTCCTCGTCGCTGTCGAGCGCCCGACGGAAGGTCTCGCGCGGCCCGGCGTCGAAGAGCGTCCAGGCGACGATCTGCTCGACCGCCGGGTCGCCGGCAGCGAGGCCGCCGAAGTCGAGGACCGCGGCGAGCCGGCCCTCGCGCACCAGCAGGTTGTCGGGCTTGAGGTCGCCGTGGAACCAGGCCCGTCTCGGCGGCGGTTCCGGCAGTCGCAGGATCTCCTCCCAGGCCTGCGTCGCGCGGTCCACGTCGACCAGGCCGGCGCAGCGCGGCAGGAACTCCCGCACGTCGGCGTCGCGGTCTGCCAGCGAACCGCCGCGGTAGCTTCCCGGCGCGTCGTCGGGCGCCGGAATCGCCTGCAGCGCGAGGACGAACGCGGCGAGGTCCTCGGCGAGGCGATCGTCGCCGGCAGCCGGATGCTCGCCCTCGAGCCACGCGTACACCGACCAGGGCCAGGGATAGCCCCGACCCGGCGTGCCCTCGCGCAGCGGCGTCGGGATCGTGACCGGCAGACGAGGTGCGAGGTACGGCAGCCAGCGCTGCTCCTTCGCGACATCGCCGACGGCGCCGGGGTGGCGGGGGAGCCGGACGACCTTGTCGGTCCCGAGGCGCAGCAGCCAGTTGTCGGTGCCGGCCGACGGGACGCGCCGCAGCGGCAGGCGCGACCACTGCGGCAGCTGGTCCTCGAGCAGCCGGTGTACGAGGGCGGCGTCGACCGTCACCTCGTCGTCGTGCAGCCGGCTCATCGCGAGCAGCCCACCACGGCCGTCCAGCGCGTTCGCCGACGCCTCCAAGCGGGAGCGTTGCAGCGCGCGTGCGAGCTCAGCGGTGGGCGGCGAGCTGCCGAGGGGCGCGGCTTGGAGGCGTCGGCGGCAGCACACAGACCGGCCGCGCCGGTGCGTGCCTGGTGAGGGTGGCAGCGCCGCGTGTGACCTCAGGCGCGGGCGGAGGCGTACAGGCGCTCGGTCGGGTGCTCCTGCGGGTACGGCTGCCGCCGCGCGACGCGCACGTCGGCGAACCCGGCCGCGGCGAGCAGGCCGTGCAGCTCCGAGCGCTCGAACATCGTCGCGTCGAAGTCGACCTCGTGGCCGAGGAAGCCGCGACGGTGGAGCTCGCCGGTGCCGCCGTGGACCGCGAGGAGCAGCTCGCCGCCGGGCCTGAGCGACGCCCGAAGCGACGCGAGGGCGCGCGGCACGAGCGGCCTCGGGATGTGGATCAGCGCGTAGAAGCAGACGACCGCGTCGAGGCCGCCGAGCGGGAGCGCCAGCAGGTCGCCGACGGCCGCGGGCACCGGGGCCAGGGCCGCGCACGCCTGCGAGAGGTCGACGCCGACGACCCGCGGGCCGAGCCCGGCCACGTACGCGCCGATCTGCGCCGCGGGTCCGCACCCGACGTCCGCCACGACGGCTCCCGGGCGGAGCCGCTCGGCGAGCGCGGTCAGCAGCTGCCGGTCGAACGGCTTGCCGTCCAGCTCGGCCGCGAACTCCGCGGCGTAGTCGGCGGCGACCGCGTCGTAGGTCGCGCCGAGGTCGGACCAGCCGGCGGCTAGCGTTCGGGCGGGCCGCTCGGACGGCCGCGTCCAGGAAGTCGGCGGCTGCACGGAGGGAACGCTATGGCACGCGCGCTCGTCGTCGAGTTCATCGCAGGCGAGGACGCCGGTGCGCTCGGCCGGTGGCTTCCGGCGGCGGGTCTCGACCTCGATGTCGTGCGGCTCCACGCCGGCGACGTCCTGCCCGA
The DNA here is from genome assembly GCA_903970495.1 of Candidatus Melainabacteria bacterium. Classification (GTDB taxonomy): domain Bacteria; phylum Actinomycetota; class Actinomycetes; order Mycobacteriales; family CAJCIY01; genus CAJCIY01. The sequence goes on from CAJCIY010000073.1 coordinate 15,334, forward strand.
GCGGGTCGAGCAGGAGGCATTGGTCGTCATGGGCGGCAAGCAGGACGCCTTCGGCACGGGCGAGGGTCAGTCCGAGACGATCGCGCTGCTGCAGGGCGCCATCGCCGACGACAAGGCGGTCCTCGGCGTCTGCCTCGGCGCGCAGCTGCTCGCCCTCGCCGCCGGCGGCCAGGTCGCGCGCAACCCGAACGGCCCCGAGCAGGGCTGGGGTCTGGTGCGCAAGGGCGACGCCTGCGGCGACGACCCGATCCTGCGGTCGCTCCCGCTCCTGCCCGACGTCGTGCACTGGCACCAGGACGAGATCTCCGTGCTGCCGCCGGGCGCGGTCCCGCTGCTGCGCAACGGCGCGACCGAGGTGCAGGGATTCCGGGTCGGCGCCCGGGCGTGGGGCCTGCAGTGCCACATCGAGGTCGACGAGGCGATGGTCGCGCGCTGGGCCGACGAGGACGGCGTCGACCGCGACCTGGTGCTGCCGTTCCCGGACGACGTCGACCTCGAGCGCACCTGGCGGCCGGTCGCCGAGGCCTTCGCGCGCGTGGCCCGCGGTGGCTTCACCGGCGTCACGCTGACATGACCCCGGGCGCGGACGGACCAGCCCCGGACCCCACGGTCGCGTACGCCCGGCTCGGCTTCCGCGACACCGAGGCCGCCGCCGCGGCCGGCGCCCGGCTCGGCCTCGACGAGGGCCTCGTCCGCGCCGTCGCCGCTGGTGCCGACCCCGACCAGGCGTTGCGCGCACTCGAGGGCCTCGCCGACGCCGCCGACGACCGGGCCGAGCTGCTCGCGCAGCTGGCGGTCGGCGACGGCTTCCGCCGCCGGCTCGTGGCGGTTCTCCCATTGGCGGTAAGTCTGGAGCCCGAAGGCGGGCAGGAGGA
>CAJCIY010000074.1 GCA_903970495.1 Candidatus Melainabacteria bacterium
CGCAGGCCGCCACCAGCGCGAGCAGCACCGGCACCGCCGCGAGGGTGGTGCCCGGCCTCACGCGCCGAGCAGCTCTGCCAGCGCCGGTCCGGTGATGCGACGGAAGGTCCGACCCTGACGGGACCGGTCGAGCACGGCGACCTCGAGGCCGGTGTCGGCCACCGCGTCGGTGCTGTTGCCGGCCGCCGCGACGCCGGCCTGCAGCGCCTCGACGGCGGCGTGGAGTGCGGCCCCCAGCTCGAGGCCCGCGGCGTGCGATGCCTCCAGCGCCGCGCCGACCGTCTCCGCCTGGCCGCCGATCGCGACGTACCCGGAGAGGTCGCTGACGCTGCCGTCGTAGGTCAGGCGGTAGAGCTGGTCGTCGACCACGGTCGTGCCGAGCTCGGCGACGACGACCTCCACCTCGTACGGCTTGGAGTTCTCGATGAAGATGCCGCCGAGGGTCTGGGCGAACGCGTTCGCGAGGCCGCGGCCGGTGACGTCGCTGCGGTCGTAGGCGTACCCGCGCATGTCGGCGTAGCGGACCCCGGCGATGCGGAGGTTCTCGAACTCGTTGTACTTCCCGACGGCGGCGAAGCCGATGCGGTCGTAGATCTCGCTGACCTTGTGCAGTGCGCTCGACGGGTTCACCGCGACGAACAGGATGCCGTCGGCGTAGCTGAGCACCGCGACGTCGCGGCCGCGGGCGATGTTCTTCCGGGCGTACTCGCTGCGGTCGCGGACCAGCTGCTCGGGGCTGGCGTAGAACGGGGTCGTCATGCTCAGCCTCCGGGGTTGGTCATGCGCTCGCCGACGACGGTCTCGACGACGGCACCGACCTCGGACTCGGACAGCCGTCGGTAGCCGTCGGCGGTGACCACGGCGACCACCGGGAAGATCCCGCGGGTGAGGTCGGGACCGCCGGTGGCGGAGTCGTCGTCGGCGGCGTCGTAGAGCGCGTTGACCGCCAGGCTCACGGCCTCGTCGGCGGTGACGCCGTCGTGGTAGCGCTTCTTGAGGGCGCCGCGGGCGAACACCGACCCGGACCCGACTGAGTGGAAGCCGGTCTCGTCGTTGCGGCCGCCGGTTACGTCGTAGCTGATGATGCGGCCGCGGCCGAGGGCCTCGTCGTAGCCGACGAACAGCGGCACCACGGCCAGGCCCTGCATGGCCATGCCGAGGTTGCCGCGGATCATGGTCGTCAGCCGGTTGGCCTTGCCGTCGAGGGAGAGCACGCGTCCTTCGAGCTTCTCGTAGTGCTCGAGCTCGACCTGGAACAGCCGCACCATCTCGACGGCAATGCCCGCCGTGCCGGCGATGCCGATGGCCGACAGCTCGTCGGCCTTGAAGACCTTCTCGATGTCGCGCTGCGCGATGACGTTGCCCATGGTCGCGCGACGGTCGCCGGCGATCACCACGCCGCCCTCGCAGATCAGCGCGACGATGGTGGTGCCGTGCCTCACCGTGTCGAGCGGCAGCCGGCCGTCGCCGCTCCTGCCCGGGAGCAGCTCCGGCGCGGCGCCGGAGAGGAAGTCGTGGAACGAGGGCATCCCGCCGGCCAGGTACGCATCAGGGAGTCGGCCCGACCGACTCACGATGCCACCCAGCGAACGCAAGCGTTCACGCCACCCATGCAGCGAACGCAAGCGTTCACTGGCCGCCCTTCTGGACGTACCCACGGACGAAGTCCTCGGCGTTGGTCTCGAGCACGTCGTCGATCTCGTCGAGCAGGTCGTCGACGTCGTCGGTCAGCTTCGCCTGGCGCTCGGCGACCTCCGCCGCTGTCTCCGTGACCTCGGCGGTCTCGTCGACCTCCTCGGCCTTGCGGCTCGCGCGGGACTGCCCGCCCTCGTCGTGTGTCGGCATGCTGGCCACCTCCTGGTGTCTCGGGAAACCCTAGTCGGCGGGAAAGGCTCCGACAGGAGAAGCGCTCACGCGAGGGTCGTGACCCCGCCGAACGATCCCGTCACGAGCGGGCTTCCACCCAGGCAGGCACGCACGGTCGCGGCGGTGACGGCGCCCTGGCCGTGGTGGGGCAGCGCGTACGTCGACGTGAACGGGTCCGTCGGGTCGCGCCGAGTGGCTGCCGTGTCCGCACGGAAGTCCGGCGCGGGCAGGCCGCAGGCGTGCGTGAGCCGGTCGTGCTGGGCCTCGGTGCCGCCCGCCCAGGTGATCTGGATCTCCGTACCGGAGGACGAGACCTGGGGGGCGCATCCGGCGGATGCGACGAGGCAGCCGAGCAGGGCGGCGCAGCCGGAGACCTGTGCAGTCCGACCCACGGCACGCAGCGTGGCACCGCCCGCGGTCGGCTGCTAGCGCTTGCCGGTGATCTCGGCGACCAGGTCAGCGGCGGTCTCGCACCGGTCGAACAGCTCGCCGACGTGGGCCTCGGTCCCGCGCATCGGCTCGAGGGTGGGCACCCGCTGCAGCGAGTCGCGGCCGACGTCGAAGATCACGCTGTCCCAGCTCGCCGCCGCGACCGCCTTGCCGAACTTCCCGAGCGACCGCCCCCGGAAGTACGCCCGGGTGTCGGTGGGCGGGCTCGTCTCCGCCGCCGTCACCTCGGCCGACGGGATCAGCGTCTGCATCGAGCCACGCGCCACCAGCCGGTTGTAGAGCCCCTTGTCGAGGCGTACGTCGGAGTACTGCAGGTCGACCAGCGCGAGCTTGGCCGACGACCAGCCGAGCGACTCCCGGTCGCGGTAGCCCTCGAGCAGGGACAGCTTCGCCACCCAGTCGAGCTGGTCTGCGAGCCGCATCGGGTCGCGCCCGAGCTGGTCGAGCGTCGCCTGCCAGCGCGCGAGGACGTCACGAGTCTGCGCGTCGGCGTCGTCGCCGAAGCGGTCCGCGACGTACTTGTGGGCCTGCTCGCAGAACAGCTGCTGCAGCTCGACGGCCGTCATCGAGCGGCCGTCGCGCAGCTGCAGCCGGTAGTCGAGCGACGGGTCGTGCGAGACCGCCCGCAGCGTCGGCACCGGGTTCTCGACCGACAGGTCGACGCCGCCCTGGCTGAACCAGCCGTCCTCGATCATCGCGAGCACCAGGCAGCTGGTGCCGACCTTCAGGTACGTCGCGATCTCGCTCATGTTCGCGTCGCCGATGATCACGTGCAGCCGGCGGTAGCGCTCCGGGTCGGCGTGCGGCTCGTCGCGGGTGTTGATGATCGGCCGCTTCAGGGTCGTCTCGAGGCCGACCTCGACCTCGAAGAAGTCGGCCCGCTGGCTGAGCTGGAAGCCGTCACCCCGGCCGTCCTGACCGATGCCGACCCGACCGGCGCCGCAGAAGACCTGGCGGCTGACGAAGAACGGCGTGAGGTGCCGCACGATCTCCGCGAAGGGCGTCTGGCGCCGCATCAGGTAGTTCTCGTGGGTGCCGTACGAGGCACCCTTGCCGTCGGTGTTGTTCTTGTAGAGCTGCAGCGCGGCGGTCCCGGGGACGGTCGCCGCCAGCCGCGCCGCCTCGGCCATCACCCGCTCGCCGGCCTTGTCGAACCGGACCGCGTCGAGCGGCGTGGTCGTCTCGGGCGCGGAGTACTCCGGGTGGGCGTGGTCGACGTAGAGCCGGGCGCCGTTGGTGAGGATCACGTTCGCGAGGCCGAGGTCCTCGTCGTTCGGCGGCGCGTCCAGCGTGCCGCGGACGATGTCCAGCTCGAACCCGCGGGCATCGCGCAGCGGGTTCTCCTCCTCGAAGTCCCAGCGGGCGCGGCCCTGCGCGAGCCCCAGCCCGGCCGCGTACGCGTTGACCACCAGCGAGCTGGCCACCATCGGGTTCTGCGCCGGGTTGCCAGGCGCGCTGATGCCGTACTCGGTCTCGATGCCGGAGACGCGGACGACGCTCATGGCTGAAGCCTAGGCGTCGTCACCGTCCGACCGAGCTCCCTACGTCGAGAGTGACGACAACGGTGGGAATCACCGCGCCGCGGCCCGTTTCCGTCACTCTCGGCGCGAGGCGCCGGGTGAGATCTACAGGTACTGGCCGGTGTTCGCGACGGTGTCGATGGACCGGCCGGCCTCGTTGCCCTTGGCGCCGGAGATGAGCGTCCGGATGTAGACGATCCGCTCGCCCTTCTTGCCCGAGATCCGCGCCCAGTCGTCGGGGTTGGTCGTGTTCGGCAGGTCCTCGTTCTCCTTGAACTCGTCAACGCACGCGGCCATGAGGTGCGTCAGCCGCAGGCCCTTGGCGGTCTCGTCCGTACCCGAGTCGAGGAAGGCCTTGATCGCCATCTTCTTCGCGCGGTCGACGATGTTCTGGATCATGGCGCCGGAGTTGAAGTCCTTGAAGTAGAGGACCTCCTTGTCCCCGTTGGCGTACGTGACCTCAAGGAACCGGTTCTCGTCGGACTCGGTGTACATCCGCTCGACGGTGCGCTGGATCATGTCCTGCGTCGTCGCAGTGCGGTTGCCGCCGTGGTCGGCGAGGTCGTCGGCGTGCAGCGGCAGGTCCTCGGTGATGTAGATCGAGAAGATGTCGCGCGCCGACTCGGCGTCGGGCCGCTCGATCTTGATCTTCACGTCGAGCCGGCCGGGCCGCAGGATCGCGGGGTCGATCATGTCCTCGCGGTTGGACGCGCCGATCACGATGACGTTCTCGAGGCCCTCGACGCCGTCGATCTCGCTGAGCAGCTGCGGCACGATCGTGGTCTCGACATCGCTCGACACCCCCGACCCACGGGTACGGAAGATCGAGTCCATCTCGTCGAAGAAGACGATCACCGGAGTGCCGTCGGAAGCCTTCTCCCGGGCGCGCTGGAAGATCAGCCGGATGTGCCGCTCGGTCTCGCCGACGTACTTGTTGAGAAGCTCCGGGCCCTTGATGTTGAGGAAGTACGCGCGGCCGTCGGGCTTGCCGGTCACCTCGGCGACCTTCTTGGCCAGCGAGTTGGCGACCGCCTTGGCGATCAGCGTCTTGCCGCAGCCGGGCGGGCCGTAGAGCAGCACGCCCTTCGGGGGCCGGAGCTTGTGCTCGGCGAACAGCTCCGCGTGCAGGTACGGCAGCTCCACCGCGTCGCGGATCGACTCGATCTGCTCGCGCAGGCCGCCGATCTGCGCGTAGTCGATGTCGGGGACCTCCTCGAGGACGAGCTCCTCGACCTCGGACTTCGGGATCCGCTCGTAGGCCCAGCCGGACCGGCCCTCGACGAGCAGCGAGTCGCCGCTCTTGAGCGGCGCGTCGAGCAGTGAGTCGGCGAGGTGGACGACCCGCTCCTCGTCGGTGTGGTTGAGCACCAGGGCGCGCACGCCGTCGGCGAGGATCTCCTTGAGCATCACCACGTCGCCGGCCTGCTCGAAGCCGAGCGCGGCGACGACGTTCATCGCCTCGTTGAGCATGACCTCCTGGCCGCGGCGCAGGTCGTCGATCTGGACGGCGGGCGACACCGAGACGCGCAGCTTGCGTCCACCGGTGAAGACATCGACGGTGCCCTCGTCGTGCCGGGTCAGGAACACCCCGAAGCCGGACGGCGGCTGGGCCAGCCGGTCGACCTCCTCCTTGAGCGCGACGATCTGGTCGCGCGCCTCGCGCAGGGTGCCGGTCAGCCGCTCGTTCTGGGTGCTGACCTGGGTCAGCCGGCCCTGCGCCTCGGCCAGTCGCTCCTCGAGGCCGCGCAGGCTCCGCGGGCTGTCGGCGAGCCGTCGGCGCAGCACGCCGACCTCCTCCTGCAGGAACGAGACCTGCGAGCTCAGGTCCGCGATCTCCCGCTCGGCACGGGCGCTCCGGTGGGCGCTCTGGCTCTCCTCGGTCACTGGCAAGACCTCCCGATCGCTGGCACGTCCGCTCCGTTCCCGGATCGGCACCTCACACGCATCGTCGTGGTCCGTTCGACCCTACCCTCGGCATGCCCGTGCGTTCCGATAAGTGGCCGGTTCTAGCATCGGTGTCGTGGCAGCACCAGAGGGTCCGCTCGAAGTCCGCGTCGACCAGCACCTGTGCACGGGCGACGGCCTGTGCGTCGAGTACGCGCCGGAGGTCTTCGAGTTCGACATCGACGGCTTGGCCTACGTCAAAACCCCCACCGGCGAGCTGCTCCAGGCAGTCGGAGCCAAAGTCGAAGTACCCGAAGGCCTGCGCCTGGA
>CAJCIY010000075.1 GCA_903970495.1 Candidatus Melainabacteria bacterium
AGCGCGTGGCTCAGCAGCGTCGCCCCCGAGCACCAGGCCTTGGCGCCGGTGACGGCGGACCCGTCGAAGGCCACCTCGTGGCCCGGCACCTCGGCCGCCCACACGCCCCAGCACGAGGCCTCGGGGACCGGGCCGCCGCCGAGCTCGGCGAGGATGGCGATCGCGTCGGCGTGGGCCTCGGCCAGCCGCGCGGTGACCAGGTCGGTCTCGGCCAGCGCCGAGAGTCGCTGCCACCGGCGCAGCGTCTCGCCGGCGCCGGGCAGCGGCCACGTGGTGGCGTCGCTCAGCACCCGGCGCAGCTCCACGCTCTCGGACTGCCCGGAGCGGGAACGGTCAAGCCCGCCGCCACGGGGTAGGCGCCTGCCATGTCGATCCTGGAACGGCTGACCGACCGCATCGAGGGCGCGTCCGGGCTCGACGCGCTGACGGCGCCGGCGGCGGCCTTCTGGGGCCGGGTGCTGTCACCGTCGTGGCTCACCACGCTGGCCAGCGGTACGAAGCTGCGCCACCCGGCGCACCCGGCGGCCGCGACCTTCACCGCCGGGTCGCTGCTCTCGGCGTCGGTGCTGGACGCGGCCGGTGACCGGCGGATGCGTCCCGCCTCCGAGCTCCTGATCACGGCGGGCGTCGTCGGCGCGCTCCCGACGGTGGTCGCGGGCTGGTCGGACTGGCTCTACACCGAGCAGGCCGAGAAGCGCGTCGGCCTCGTGCACGCGGCCACGAACGCGACCGGCCTGACCGCGTACGGGCTGTCGCTGCTGCAGCGCCGGCGGGGCGGCGACGGACGGACCGCGGGCTTCGTCGGCGCCGCGGTCCTCGCGGTGGGCGGCTGGCTGGGCGGGCACCTCGCGTACGCCCAGGGTGTCAGGGTCGACACGAACGCCTTCGAGGCCGGCCCGACGGACTGGACCGACGTCGCCGCGACCGGCGACGTCACCGTGGCGCTGACGCAGGTCGAGGTCGACGGCGTCCCGCTGTTGCTCACCCGTGTCGCCGGGACGACGGTGGCGCTCGCCGACCGCTGCGGTCACCGCGGCGCGCCGCTGTCCGACGGCGAGCGCGAGGGCGACTGCGTGGTCTGCCCGTGGCACGGCGCCCGCTACGACCTGGCGTCGGGGGACGTGCTGACCGGCCCCGCGGTCCGGCCGCAGCCGGCGTACGAGGTCCGTGAGGCCGGCGGCCGCGTCGAGGTCCGCCGGCTCGAGCAGCGGGCGCTGCGCATCAACCCTGCCTAGCGCCGAAGTCCCGGTGGACGGGGTTACGGTGGGGCCCTGCTTCCACCCTCCGCGGTGGCGAGCCGGCGTCGAGACCACGGCGCGGGTCCGGCGGCGGTCTCACGGCCCTCGCACCCAGCGCCTCTCCCCGGACCTCGGATGTGGCGTCGACCCGTACGACCGCCCCGTCGGCCCCCGCCGATCGGTCGTGGTCCCGTACGTTCGCGAGGCAGGACCCACGTGACCGTCGACGACAGCCCGGGCCGCGACACCCAGCGGCCTCCGGTCGACCCCCTGACGGCGTTCGCCGAGCTCGGCCGGATCGACCTGGGCGCCACCGACCTCCCCGGCGCGCTCGGCCGGGTGGCCGAGCTGGCGCAGCGGGCCGTCGCGGCTGCCGACGCGGTCTCCATCACGCTGATGTCCGCGGGCGTCGCGGGGACCGCTGCGTACACGGGGAACCTGGCGCTGGCCCTCGACGAGCGGCAGTACGACACCGGCTTCGGCCCGTGCCTCGACGCCGCCGCCGCGCAGACGGTCAACGTCATCGCCGACATGGACAGCGAGCAGCGCTGGCCGGCGTTCGTCGCCGAGGCAGCCGCCCACGGGGTCTGCAGCTCGGTGTCGGTGGGCATCCCCATCCGCGAGACGGTCAGCGGCGGCCTGAACCTCTACAGCCTCGAGCGCGATGCCTTCGACCGTGAGGCGGTGCTGACGGCGAGGACCTTCGCCGGGTACGCGGCCGTCGCCCTGGCGAACGCGCACCTCTACGCGGCCACCGCCGCGCTCGCCGACCAGATGTCGGATGCGATGGCGTCGCGGGCGGTCATCGAGCAGGCCAAGGGCGTCGTCATCGCGCAGCAGCGGGTGACCCCGGACGAGGCGTTCGAGATCCTCGCCCGCGCCTCGCAGGCCGCGAACCGGAAGCTGCGGGACATCGCGCAGTCGATCGTCGACGGCGCGCAGCGGAGCCCGTCGACGGCTGCACCGGCAGACCGGCCGACGGTGTGAGCCCGGCCCGTCGCGGCGTGCGGCCGGTGATCGGGACCCGCGCCATCCTCGGTGCGATCGCCGCCCACGGCGCCCAGTGGCCGGCCAGCCTGGGCCACGAGGAGATCCGCTCGGTGGCCGAGGCGGTCGACCGGGAGCACCTCAGCGGCAACCTCGTCGACGGCAAGACGCTCAGCGCCCAGGGCCGCCGGGAGCTGCGCCGGCTCAAGAAGCTCGAACGGATCGCCTCGGCCGCCGCGTCGGCGGAGGAGGCACCCGGCCCGTGCTGACGACCCGTGTCGTCCGCCAGGGGTCGGCGGGGTGGGGGCGGGCAGGACAAGCCCGACCGAAGGCGTCGACGAGGAGCTGTCGTGACCAAGATCCTGCTGATCGTGCTCTGCCTGTTCTTCCCGTTCATCGCGGTGGCGCTGCGCGGCGCGCCGCTGAAGAAGGTGCTCATCGCGTTCGTGCTGCAGCTGCTGGGCCACATCCCGGGCGTGATCTACGGCATCGTCGTGGTGACCGAGCCCGACCCGACCGTCTAGCGCTCGGGCCTCCGCCCGCCCGGTGCCCCCGGACGGATTCGAACCGCCGACGCACGGCTTAGGACGCCATCGCTCTATCCACTGAGCTACGGGGGCTCGGCGCCCCCGACTCTATCGGCGCCGGACTCTCACGCGACCACGTACGGGCAGTGACGGCAGCCGTTCTGGCAGCACCAGCCGCGGTCGACGAGGAACTGTGCGGTCATCGTGAACAGGCCGCTCGCCGGGTCGAGGTAGCCGTTCTTGCCCGCGGCCAGGGCTGCCGCATGCGCCGCGAGGATCTCCTCGCGGCGCGGCGTGTCCGGCGGCAGCCGCGAGAGCGCCGGCTCCAGCGGCCGGTCCCGGAGGTCGGCAGGGTCGGCGGGCGGGCCGACGGGCATCAGCCCTCGCCGCGCGGGAGCCGCTCGAGCACGGCAGGCAGCGGCTCGCTGTGCAGCACGACCAGGCGCTGCGTCGGGCGCGTCATCGCGACGTACAGGTCGCTGGCCCCGCGCCGCGAGGCGGCGAGGATCCGCTGCGGCTCGTAGAGCACGACCGCGTCGAACTCCAGCCCCTTGACCGCGGTGACGCCGAGCACGGACACCGGCCCGTCCGCGACCGGCGTCAGGGCGCCGGTGAGCGGACCGACGAGGTCGTCGGGGGCGACCACGACCACCGTCGCGAAGCGGGTCAGCTCCCGGCGCACGGCGAGCTCCACCGCGGCGAGATCGCCTGCAGCACAGCGGATCGCGACCGGCGGCCAGTCACCGACCCGCGCCGACTCCGGCGGCGTCGCCCCCGGCCGGGCCACCTCGAGCACGTCGGCCGCGACGTCCATGACCTGCGCCGGCGTCCGGTAGTTGACGGTGAGCTCCTCGGCCCGCCACCGCCCCGGCACGTACGGCTCCAGCACCTCGGCCCACGAGGCGGCGCCGTCGAGCGCCCCGGTCTGCGCGATGTCGCCGACGACGGTCATCGACCGCGACGGGCAGCGCCGCATCAGCAGCCGCCAGGCCATCGGCGAGAGCTCCTGCGCCTCGTCGACGACCACGTGGCCGAAGGCCCACTCCCGGTCGCCGCTCGCCCGCTCCGACACCGAGATCATCGGGCCGCCACCCGACCAGCGGCCGACCAGCCGCTCGGCGTCGACGACGTCGCCGGCCACCGTCTGGTCGTCGTCGCGGTGGCTGCTGGCCATGTCGAGCACGTCCCTGGCGTACGCCAGCTCCGCACGGCGGTCGGCCGCGTCGCGCGCCGCGTCGAGCCGGTCCGCGTCGGCGTCGGCCCCGAGCAGCTCGGCGAGCTCGTCGAGCAGCGGCACGTCCGCGGTGGTGAAGGGCGCGTCCACCGGCCGCAGCAGCAGCGCCCGTTCCCGCTCGCCAAGCCCGAGCCGCGCCAGCCAGGCCTCCTGCGACCACAGCCGCGACAGCAGCGTCTGCGGCGTGTACGGCAGCCAGAGCCGGCCGACCTCGCGGCGTACGTCGGCGGAGTCGCGCAGGTCGGCGTCGAGCTCCGCGCGGTGGTCGGCGAGCTCGACCCGCTGGCCGGTCGCGAGCTGCGGCGCCAGCAGCCGCAGCATCTCCCGGACGAAGGTCACCCGCGCCTCGTTGTGCGGCCGCCGCGTACGCCGGGCGCGCTCGCGCGCGGTCTCGACGTCGCGCGGCCGGAGCATCACGCGCACGCCGTCGACGTCGAGGGCGACCGGCTGCGCCGGGACCCGCTGCCGGCGGCGGACGGCGTCGGCGAGCAGCCGTACCATCCGCGCGCTGCCCTTGAAGGCCGCCGCCTCGGCGCTCTCGGTGCCGGTCGCCTCGACGCCCGGGAAGAGCGTGCCGGGCGTCGCCATCACGACACCGGTCTCGCCGAGCGAGGGCAGCACCTGCTCGATGTAGCGCAGGAACGTCCGGTTCGGGCCGACCACGAGGACGCCGCTGCGGGCGATCCGCTCCCGGTGCGTGTAGAGCAGGTACGCGGCCCGGTGCAGCGCGACCGCCGTCTTGCCCGTACCCGGGCCGCCCTGCACGACGAGGACGCCGTTGAGCGGGGCGCGCACGATCCGGTCCTGCTCGGCCTGGATGGTCGCGACGATGTCCTTCATCCGGCCGGTACGCGCCGCGTTGAGCGCGACCAGCAGCGCGCCCTCGCCGGCGACCGCCGTCGCCTCGCCCAGCGCGTCGAGGTCGAGCACCTCGTCCTCGACGCCGACGACCTCGCGCAGCCGCGTCGAGAGGTGGCGGCGGCGGACCACGCCCCGCGGCTCGGCGGCGGTCGCCTGGTAGAAGGGCTCGGCCGCCGGCGCCCGCCAGTCGACGAGCAGCTGGCTCTGCTCGCCGTCGGACAGGCCGATCCGCCCGACGTGCCGGGTCTCGCCGCCGAGCAGGTCGAGCCTGCCGAAGCAGAGCCGGTCCTCGACGGCCCGCAGCTGGTCGATGCGCTGGCTGTAGAGCTGGTCGAACGCGTCCCGCTCGCTGACCGACTGGGGGGTGTTCGCGGTGGGGGTGCGGCGTACCCGGTCGAGCTCGCGCGCCGCGTCGTCGCGGACGACGTCGAGGCGCGCGTACAGCCGGTCGACGACGGCCTGCTCCGCGGCGATCTCCGAGGCCGTCGGATCCGCCGGGCCGGCGGTCGTCGGCACGTCGTGCTGCTGGTCGCTCAACAGGTCCTCGGCGGATCGGGCATGCGCGGGCGAGTCAGTATCGACCACGGCCCGTCGGCGTGGGGCACCTACCCTGGACCGGTGACCGACGAGCCCGGTGCCGCGGTCTCGCCGCCGCCACCACGCGGTGAGCGGCCGCCGATCGACATCGCCGCCGCCCTGAGGCAGGCGACCTGGGTCGACGGCCTCTGCCTCGGCGGGATCGTGCTGTCGGTCGTGATCGGGTACGCGACCCTCCCGCTGACCACGATCCTGCTGCGGCACGTCGTCACGCACCTGCTCGTCACCGGTTCGATCACGGCGCTGCTCACCGGCGGCGCGCTGGTGTTCGCGGGCCACCTCGACTTCCTGGTCGCGGTGCTCGCCGGCATCGTCGGCAACGCGATGTTCGACGGCTTCTACCTGTGGGCCGGGCGCCGCTACGGCGAGCACGTCGCGCACTTCCTCGAGACGTACGGGGGGATCCGGCCGCGCACGGTCGCGCGGGTCGAGCGGTGGGTGGCGAAGTACGGCCTGCTGCTGCTGGTCGCCGGTCCGTTCCTGCCCATCCCGGCGTCCGTGCTGCTGCTGCTCACCGCGGCGAGCGGCGTGCGGTGGGTCTGGCTCGTGATCGCGGACTTCGTCGGCTGGTTCGCCTGGTGCGTCACGTTCGTCGCGCTCGGCCACCACTTCCACACCCAGGTGAACCACATCGCCCACGTCGTGACCCACTACTCGCGCATCAGCACCATCGTCCTGATCGCCGTGGTGGTCGTGGTCGCGGTGGTCCGGGGCGGTCGTCAGCAGCGTGCGCGACAGGTCCGTTAGCCCCTTCCGGGGAGGCCCCGTACCACTTCTCGCCGGACTGTGGGACGCTTTCCCTACGCCGCGGTTGGGCGGGTCCGTGATGTGCGGATGCACCGAACCATCCGCATGTTGTAGGAGTTACGTTGGCGCAAGGCACCGTGAAGTGGTTCAACGCCGAGAAGGGTTACGGGTTCATCACCCCGGACGACGGCTCCAAGGACCTGTTCGTGCACTTCTCCGAGATCCAGGGCAGCGGTTACCGCAGCCTGGACGAGGGCCAGAAGGTCGAGTTCGAGGTCGGCCAGGGCCAGAAGGGCCCGCAGGCCCAGCAGGTCCGTTCCCTGTAGCTACGGGGCAACAAGACTTCGCACCAGCAAGGCCAGCACGGGCCGTCCACCTCCGGGTGGGCGGCCCGTTCTGCATGTCCACCGCCTCCGCCGCGCCGTACCCCGCCCATGATCATCTTTGACCTTGTGCAGCGGAAACGGGCGATCTTCGCTGCACAAGGTCAAGCGGTGGGCACTCGTGCGCGGGCGCGCTGAGGACGGCGGGCGATGATGGGCGGGTGACGAGTCCGGGTGACGAGCGGCCGGTCGTGCCCGACCGGTCGGACGACGACCGTGACGAGGGCTGGGGCGAGCGGGCCGAGGAGCGGGACGCCGAGGAGCGCCGGCTGCTGGAGGACCGGCCACCGCACCACGACGGCCGCAGCTCGTTCTGAGGGTTACTGCTCGACGGTGCAGAACGCGCAGCGGCTCGCCTCGGCCGGGATGGTCGAGAGGCACTCCGTGCACTCCCTGGTGGCCGGCGGCTCCTCCGGCAGCGGCGGGTTGAACCGGGCCATGAGCGCGGCGACCGGCTGCACCACGAAGAAGTAGATGACGAAGGCGACGGCGACGAAGTAGATCACCACGTCGATGAAGTCGCCGTAGCCGAAGACCTGGTGGCGTACGACGAAGTCCTTCGACCCGAACGTCTTGCCGCCGAAGATCAGCCCGATCAGCGGCGTGATGAAGTCGTTCACGAACGCCTTCACGACCAGGCCGAACGCGGTGCCGATCACGACGGCGACGGCGAGGTCGACGACGTTGCCGCGCAGGACGAAGTCGCGGAAGCCCTTGATGTCGATCTTCATGGCCGGCGGGGCCCTCTCGGTCGGCGGTCCGCGGTCGGCGGTCCTGCGGGTCGGCGGCATCATGGCGCAGACGGGACGAACCGGTCCAGTGCCCTGCGCTCAGGACGTACGCACCGTCACGGACAGCCGGTCGCCGGCCGCGTCCCGGGCGAGCGTCGCGGCCTCGGCCGGAGTGGTCGCCAGCACCAGCAGCCCACCCTGGTCGCCGTCGTCGGTGTCGGGCGCCGGCACGGCCAGGACGACGACGTCCGCCGCGGCGACTGCCGGGGCGACGGCTCCGGTCGCTGCGGACCCCGCGTCGCTCCCAGCCGCATCGGACCCGGTGGCGTCAGACCCCGCGGCGTCGGAACCCGGCGCGGCCAGCACGTCGACGCGATCGCCGGGTACGACGAGCTCCGCCTCGCCCGGGTCGGCCAGCCGTACGGGGGTGGC
>CAJCIY010000076.1 GCA_903970495.1 Candidatus Melainabacteria bacterium
CCCCGCCGCATCGTGGGCAGCCGCGGCCGAGCCGGGCGACCGCGTCGCCGTGAGCCGTCCCCGCGGCGCCGGCTTCACCGACAGCGGCGCCGAGCACCTGCTCCTCGCCGGCGACGACTCGGCGCTGCCGGCGATCGCCACGATCCTCGAGGTCCTCGACCGCCCCGCCACCGTGCTGGTCGAGTCCGCCGACCGGCTCGACCTCGACGTCACCTGGGTCGCGCCCGCCAGCCGTCCCGGCGAGGCGCTGCGCGCGGCGATCGCCGAGCAGGAGCTCACGCCCGGCGGCAGCCAGGTCTGGGTCGCCACCGAGGCGGCCGTCGTCCGCGACATCCGGTCCGACCTGCTCGGTCGTGGGCTGTCGCGCGAGGAGCTCACCACCCGCGGCTACTGGCGTGCCGGCGAGTCCAACCACCCCGACCACGACTACGGCGAGGACTGACCGTGCGGGTGCTGTTCGTCTGCTCGGGGAACATCTGCCGCTCGCCGACCGCCGAGGCGGTCATGCGGCAGCTCGTGGCCGACGCCGGGCTGACCGGGGACATCGAGGTCGACGGCGCCGGCACCGGCAGCTGGCACGCAGGTGAGCCGCCGGACGAGCGGGCGACGGCCGCGGCCGCGCGACGGGGCGTCACGCTGAGCGGGGTCGCACGACAGGTGGCGCCGGCCGACTTCACCGAGGCCGACGTGATCCTCGCCGTCGACGACCACAACCTGCGGGAGCTGCAGCAGGTGCGCCCGCCCGGCGCCACCGCCGTCCTCCGCCGCCTCGACGACCGGGATGTCCCCGACCCCTACTACGGCGGCGAGTCGGGCTTCGACGACGTCCTCGACCAGGTCACGGCAGCCTGCGAGAGGCTGCTGGCAGAGCTGCGTACGCCCTGACGACGCGTGTCGTTGTCCGTTCGGGGAACGGCCGGTGTCATGGCACAGCAGGCTCGAGACGACGTCCCCGCCACACTGCAGCGCTCCGACCGCAAGGCCCAGGACACGTACGCCGAGACCCGCGCCAGCGCAGAGGCGGAGTACCACGACGCCGGCCGTGCTGCCCGGACGGCCTGGGCGGCGGTCAAGCGCACGTACGAGAAGGTCGGCGACCGCTGGAAGCGCAAGCCCAGCAGCGGTCCCAGCGACGACCACGCGGCTCGCGGCGGCGATCCCGCCCGCAACCCGGCGCCGACCGCCGGCGGCATCGACGCCCACGCCACCAAGGCGCACCTGCTCGAGCTGGCGAAGACCGCCGGCATCAGCGGCCGGTCGTCGATGACCAAGGTCGAGCTGGTCGAGGCCCTGCGCGCGGACGCCGACCGCGCGACGGCTGAGGCACGCCGGTGATCGAGACCGTCACGCCGTGCCGGGCTCGGGCCTCGGTCGCAGACGCGCTGCTCAAGGACCCGAGCACCTGGTCGCTGTGGTCGCCGCACGTCGCGTCGGTCGACGGCCCGCCAGGACCTCTCGCCCTGGGGTGGAGCGGCCGGGTCCGCGCGGTCTTCAGCCCGGCCGCGACGACGATGGTGGTGACCTGGGCGTCGGACGGCGAGGGGATGCGGTGGACGTCGGCCGCACTCGGGCACCGGCTGGCGTACGGCAACCTGGTCGAGCCCGACGGCGACGGCTGCCGGCTGGTCTGGACCGCGGAGCTCACCGGCCCGCTCGCCCGCGTCCTGCTGCCGGTGGTCGGGCCGATCAGCGCCTACGGGCAGCGACGGCGCACGGCGCGGCTGGCCCGGCTCGCCGAGACGGTCGCCCGCGCATGACGCGCCGCGGCACGTAGGCTCCCAGACATGGAGCGGCGCATCTTCGGGCTCGAGAACGAGTACGGCGTCACGTGCACGTTCCAGGGGCAGCGCCGGCTGTCGCCGGACGAGGTCGCGCGCTACCTCTTCCGCCGCGTCGTCAGCTGGGGCCGCAGCTCCAACGTCTTCCTGCGCAACGGCGCCCGGCTCTACCTCGACGTCGGGTCGCACCCCGAGTACGCGACGCCAGAGTGCGACTCGGCCGTCGACCTCGTCATCCACGACAAGGCGGGGGAGCGGATCCTCGAAGGCCTCGAGCAGGACGCCGAGCGGCGGCTGCGCGAGGAGGGGATCGCCGGCGACATCTACCTGTTCAAGAACAACACCGACTCCGCCGGCAACTCCTACGGCTGCCACGAGAACTACCTGGTCGGACGGCACGGCGAGTTCGCTCGGCTGGCCGACATCCTGGTGCCGTTCCTGGTCACCCGGCAGATCATCTGCGGTGCCGGCAAGGTGCTGCACACCCCGCGCGGCGCGGTCTACTGCGTGAGCCAGCGGGCGGAGCACATCTGGGAGTCGGTCAGCTCCGCCACCACCCGCAGCCGCCCGATCATCAACACCCGCGACGAGCCGCACGCCGACGCCGAGCGCTTCCGCCGGCTGCACGTCATCGTCGGCGACTCGAACATGTCCGAGACCACGGCGCTGCTGAAGATCGGCGCGACCGACCTCGTGCTGCGGATGATCGAGGCCAACGTCGTGTTCCGCGACCTGACGCTGGAGAACCCGATCCGGGCGATCCGCGAGGTCAGCCACGACCCGACCGGCCGCCGCAAGGTGAAGCTCGCGAACGGCCGTGAGGCGACCGCGCTCGAGATCCAGCGCGAGTACCTGCAGCGGGCCGTGGACTTCGTCGAGCGGCGCGGGGGCGACGGCACCGTGAAGCGCGTCCTCGACCTGTGGAGCCGGACGCTGCAGGCCGTCGACACCGGCGACCTGTCGCTCGTCGACCGCGAGATCGACTGGGTCATCAAGCAGAAGCTGATCGAGCGCTACCAGGCCAAGCACGACCTGCCGCTGTCCTCGCCCCGCATCGCGCAGATCGACCTCGCCTACCACGACATCAACCGCAGCCGCGGGCTCTACTACCTGCTCGAGCGCCGTGGCGAGGTCGACCGGGTGGCCCGCGACATCGAGACCTTCCGTGCGAAGTCCGTGCCGCCGCAGACCACGCGGGCCCGGCTGCGCGGCGAGTTCATCAAGCGGGCGCAGGAGCAGCGCCGCGACTTCACCGTCGACTGGGTGCACCTCAAGCTCAACGACCAGGCGCAGCGCACTGTGCTGTGCAAGGACCCGTTCCGCTCCGTCGACGACCGCGTCGAGAAGCTCATCGCCTCCATGTGAGACGGGCGTGGGATGCGGCTCATGTGCCTCCCGCGCCGGTAGGTTTTCGGCCGTGACCCGGGCCAAGAGCGAGCGGCTGGTGAACCTCACCCTCGCGCTCATGGCCGCCCCCCGGTACGTCACGGTCGAGGAGATCGGACGCCTCGTCGAGGGCTACGACCCGCCCGGCGGCGACACCACCGACGTCGCCTTCCGCCGCATGTTCGAGCGCGACAAGGAGGAGCTGCGGCGGCTCGGCGTCCCGGTCGAGACCGGGCAGGTCGACCCCCTGTACGGGGACGAGATCGGCTACCGCATCCGCCGCTCCGACTACGCGCTGCCACCGATCTCGCTCGACGCCGACGAGGCAGCGGCACTCGGTCTGGCCGCGCGGTTCTGGGCGAGCGCCGAGCTCGCCGACGCCAGCGCCTCGGCGCTGCGCAAGCTGTCCGCCGCGGGCGCAGACCCGGCGCCGCCACGGCCCGGTCTCGAGGCGCACGTCGACGCGGGAGAGCCTGCCTTCGCGCCGCTCACCGCGGCCGTGCGCGCCCGCCGCGCGGTCACGTTCTCCTACCGCCGGCCTGGCGGCGAGGAGACGACCCGCCGACTGCAGCCGTGGGGCGTCATCTCCCGGAACGGCCACTGGTACGTCGTGGGCCACGACCTCGAACGCGGCGCCGAGCGTGTCTTCCGGCTGTCCCGCATCACCGGCGCGGTGAGCGCGGTCGGCGAGCCGGGCGGGTACGAGATCCCCGCCGTCGACCTTCGCGCCGCCGTCGCCGACGCGGCGGGTGAGGAGCCGCGGCACACCGCGCGGCTGCAGGTCACCGCCGGCGCCGGCCGGAGCCTGCTGCGGCGCGGCACCCCGGACGGACCCGACCTGCTCGTCCCGTACGGCAGCACCGACTGGTTCGCCCACGAGCTCGCCGGTTACGGGCCCGACGTCGTGGTGCTCGGCCCGGCGGAGCTGCGCGCCGAGGTCGTCGCCCTGCTGCGCGCCGCGGCATCCCGATGAACGACAAGCTCTCGCGGCTGCTGTCGCTGGTGCCCTGGCTGCAGACCCACCCGGGTGCGTCGATGGCCGAGATCGCCGTCGCCTTCGGCACTGACGAGGCCGCCATCGCGGCCGACGTCGACCTGCTCTTCTGCTGTGGCCTGCCGGGCGGCGGCCCCGGTGACCTCATCGACTTCGCCTTCGAGGGCGACGGCGTCACCGTGCTGGACCCGCAGCTGCTGGACCGCCCCCTGCGGCTCGATGCCCCCGAGGCGATGGCGCTGCTCGTCGCCGTCCGGGCGCTGGCCGACGTCCCGGGCCTCACCGAGCGCGACGCCCTGCACCGGGTCGCGCGCAAGCTCGAGGCGGCGGTCGGCGGCGTCCCCGAGGTCGTCGTCGAGATGGGTGAGGCCGACGCCGACGTCCTCGCGACGATCCGCGGTGCGCTCACCGGCGGGCGGCGGCTGCACCTGACGTACCTGGGGGCGCACCGCGACGAGGTGACCGAGCGCGACGTCGACCCGCTGCGGCTGGCCGCCCGCGACGGGCAGTGGTACCTCGACGGCTGGTGCCACCTCGCCGAGGCGGGCCGGGTCTTCCGGGTCGACCGCATCGAGCGGGCTGATCTCCTCGACGTCGCCGCGACGCCGCCGCCGGACGCCGTACCCCGGGATCTGGCCGACGGTCTGTTCGTGCCGTCGGCGCAGGACGCCCGCATCGAGCTCGCCCTCGACCGCGATGCGCTCTGGGTCGCGGACCACTACGTCTGCGAGTCGGTGGTCGCTCGCCCGGACGGTGGAGCCGACGTCGTGCTCCGCACCCCGGACACCGACTGGGTGCGCCGGCTGCTGCTCCGCCTGGGCGGGGCCGGACGGGTGACCTCACCACCGGAGCTGGCAGACGCCGTACGCGACTCGGCCGAACGGGCTCTCGCCGCCTACGGGATCGATGGCCCGTCCTGATCATCTGGGGGACCGGGCCTCAAGGTGACCCCGATACGGCCGAATGGTGGAGGGACGGACCCTGCTCCGAGAGGCGTACGGCATGACCACGATCAAGGCGACCTGCCCGTCCTGCGGCGAGGTCGAGCTCACCGGGGACGACATCGAGCTGATGGTCTGCCCGAGTGCGCCGATGTCGTACTACGCGTTCCGCTGCCCGACGTGCTCGGACCGGGTGCGCAAGCCCGCCGACGACCACATCGTGTCGCTGCTCATCTCCGGCGGCGTCGAGGCCGTCACGTGGGAGATCCCGGCCGAGGCGTTCGAGATCCACGCCGGCCCGCGGCTGTCGTACGACGACCTCCTCGACTTCGCACTGTGGCTGGGGATGAGCGACAAGCTCGCCGCCCTCGCGGACGCACCGCTCAGCCGCTGACCGACTAGCCTCGCCGCATGGCGTGGTGGGCGTGGCTGCTGGTCGACCTGGTTCTGGTCGCGACGGCGGCAGCGGTCGCGGTCCGCGTCGGGTGGCGCACCTGGAAGCGCTTCCGGGTCACGCTCCGCAGCCTCACCTCGCTCGACATCCCCGCCGTGGAGCACCCCGTCAGGAGGTGAGCGACGGCGCGCTCCCGTAGCCTGGCACGCATGGCAGCTCCAGCGGAGCGGTACGCCGCCAGCCGCCGCCGGGCCGCCGCGCCCGAGCTCACGGCGTTCGGCGCCGGCTACCCGTTCGGCCTCGACCCGTTCCAGCTCGAGGCCTGCACGGCGCTCGAGGCCGGTCACGACGTCCTCGTCGCCGCCCCGACCGGCGCGGGGAAGACCGTCGTCGGGGAGTTCGCCGTCCACCTGGCCCTGGCGGGCGGCCGGAAGTGCTTCTACACGACCCCGATCAAGGCGCTGTCGAACCAGAAGTTCGGGGACCTCGTCGAGCGCTACGGCGAGGACAAGGTCGGGCTGCTCACCGGCGACGCCACGATCCGCGGCGAGGCGCCGGTCGTGGTGATGACGACCGAGGTGCTGCGCAACATGCTCTACGCCGGCTCCCCGACGCTCGGCGGTCTGGCGTACGTGGTCATGGACGAGGTCCACTACCTGTCCGACCGCTTCCGCGGCGCCGTCTGGGAAGAGGTGATCATCCACCTCGACGAGTCGGTCCGGCTGGTCTCGCTCTCCGCGACCGTCTCCAACGCCGAGGAGTTCGGCGCCTGGTTGCAGACGGTCCGCGGCGACACGACCCTCGTGGTCGAGGAGCACCGGCCGGTCCCGCTGTGGCAGCACGTCCTGGCCGGCAACCGGCTCTACGACCTGTACGACGACGCCAGCTCGCTCGAGGTCAACGACCGGCTGGTGCGCCTCGCCCGCGAGGACGCCCGGCTACCGCACGACCGCCGGCGCGGCGGGGCGCCGCGGCCCCGCTCGCTCATCCGTACCCCCTCACGCGTCGAGGTGATCGAGCGGCTCGACGCCGAGGGGCTGCTGCCGGCGATCAACTTCGTCTTCAGCCGCGCCGGCTGCGAGGCGGCGGTCGAGCAGTGCCTCCGGTCCGGGCTGCGGCTCGTCGACGAGGACGCTCGCCGGGCGGTGCGCCGCATCGCCGAGGCCGGCACCGCGGGGATCCCCGACGACGACCTGCGGGCGCTGGGCTACTGGGAGTGGCTCGAGGGGCTGGAGCGGGGGATCGCGGCCCACCACGCCGGACTCGTGCCCGCGTTCAAGTCCGTGGTCGAGAAGCTGTTCGCCGCCGGCCTCGTCCGCGCCGTCTTCGCGACCGAGACGCTGGCGCTCGGCATCAACATGCCCGCCCGCAGCGTCGTCCTCGAGAAGCTCTCGAAGTGGAACGGTGAGACCCACGCCGACATCACGGCGGGGGAGTACACCCAGCTGACCGGTCGCGCCGGGCGCCGCGGCATCGATGTCGAGGGCCATGCGGTCGTGCTCTGGACGCCCGGCTTCGACCCCACGCACCTGGCCGGTCTCGCCGGCACGCGGACGTACCCGCTGCGCTCGAGCTTCTCCCCGACGTACAACATGGCCACCAACCTGGTCGGGCAGGTCGGCCGCACCGACGCGCGCGGCCTGCTGGAGCAGTCGTTCGCACAGTTCCAGGCCGATCGCGCCGTCGTCGGGCTGGCACGGCAGATCGCGCGGTCCGAGGAGGCGCTCGAGGGCTACCGCGAAGCGGCGACCTGCCACCTCGGCGACGTGACCGGGTACGACGCGATCCGCCGCGCGCTGTCGGCGCGCGAGTCCGAGCTGGCCCGCGCCGGCGCGGCCTCGCGCCGCACGGCCGCCGCGGCCGCGCTCGAGAAGCTCCGTCCCGGCGACGTCGTCCAGCTGCCGAACACCAAGCGCGGCGGGGTCGCGGTCGTCATCCGCAGCGAGGGCGACGGCCCGACGGTCGTCACCGCCGAGCGGCAGGTGCGGCGGCTGACCGCCGCCGAGGTGCCGCACCCACTGACGCCGATCGGGACCGTACGGGTGCCGAAGAGCTTCAACGCCCGCAGCCCGCAGGCCCGGCGCGACCTGGTCTCGACCCTGCGGGCACAGGGCTTCCTGGACGCGCCCCGCGGCCCGCGGCCGCCGAAGCGCAACGCCGGCGACGACGACGAGGTGCTGCGCCTGCGCGCCGCGCTGCGGGCGCACCCGGTCCACGGCTGCTCCGACCGCGCCGAGCACCTCCGGTGGCTGGTCCGGGCGGAGGCGCTCGAGAAGGAGACCGCGCAGCTGCGGTCGCGGGTCGACGCGCGCAGCGGCGGGATCGCCCGGACCTTCGACCGGGTCTGCGCCGTGCTCGACGAGCTCGGCTACCTCGACGGCGACACGGTGACCGACGCCGGGCGGCGGCTCTCGCGCATCTACGGCGAGTCCGACCTGGTCGTCACCGCGTGCCTCGATGACAAGACCTGGTCCGGTCTCGACGCGCCGGCGCTCGCGGCGGTGGTCAGCACCCTGGTGTACGAGCCCCGCCGCGACGAGCCGCCGGTCCACGCGCCGCCCGCCCCGAGCCGCGACGCGATCGCCGCGACGCAGCGGATGTGGGCCGAGCTCGCCGAGGTCGAGGCCGCGCACCGCCTCGACACGCTGCGCCGTCCCGACCCCGGGCTTGCCTGGGCGATCCACCGCTGGGCGTCGGGCGCCACGCTCGAGAGCGTCCTCGGCGGGGCCGAGATCCTGCCGGGCGACTTCGTCCGGTGGTGCAAGCAGCTGATGGACCTGCTGGGCCAGATCGCGTCCGCCGACGCGGGCGAGGTCTCCTCGACGGCGGGCCGGGCCGCGGATGCCGTGCGGCGGGGCGTCGTCGCGTACGCCTG
>CAJCIY010000077.1 GCA_903970495.1 Candidatus Melainabacteria bacterium
CCGGGGGAAGGCCGGGCCGACGCGCGGGTCGCGGATGGTGGCGTACCCGCGGCCGGTGGCGATGCGCAGCTGCCGGCTGCCCGGTGCGGGCCGCAGCCCCGCCGCGACGAGCTCGTCCTCGCTGCCGAAGAGCGTCACCTCGTCGCCGGCCGCCACCACGTGGTCGCGGCCGGGCGAGAGCAGCACCGGCTCGCCCCGGCGCGTGACCGCCAGCGGCGACAGCGCGCCGTACGTCTCCCGGAGCGTCCCCGGCCGGGTCACCGTCTGCGACTCCGCGAGGAACCGCCGGCCCGCGATCTCGACGGCGTGCGACCGCCGCCGCAGACAGGTCTCGACCATGGCCGGCGCGGCCAGCCCGGCGACGTCGAGCACGGTGATGCCCAACCCCGAGACCGCCTCGCCGACCGACACGTTGGCGAGCCGCACCGCCACCCGTACGTCGGGCCGCAGCTCGCGGACCAGCAGCGCCGTCTCGAGCGCCGTCAGGTCGTCGCCGTGGACGCACAGCACGGCGACCGCGCCCCACAGCCCGGCGTCGTGCAGCGTCTGCGGCAGGCGGGGCGAGCCGGCGATCAGCGGCACGCCCCAGCCCTGGACGGCCTGCGCACGGCGGACGTCGGCGGCCGGGTCGATGGCGACGACCTGGACGCCGGCCTGGTGCAGCTGCTCGACCGTGCGCAGCCCCACGCCGTCGAGGCCGCAGACCACGACGTGCCGGGTCCAGGTGCTGGTGTCCGCCGGCCCGCCGAGCCCGGTCGCCAGCCGGGAGACGGGGTCGGTCACGGCCGGATGATGCCAGCGCCGTGCTACGCCGGTGTGTCGAGCGGCGGCGAGAGCGTCGCGACCGGCACGCCGTAGACGTGCAGCCGCCAGCCGCGGCCGTGCCGGTCGTGGTCGAGCAGGGCGCACGCGGTGTTGCCGAGCGCGCCGAGGTGAAGCCACGGCGAGGCGGGCAGGTCGAGCAGGATCCGCAGCAGCGCCCGGATCGTGCCGCCGTGGCTGACGACCACGAGCAGGCCGTCGTCAGGCGTCAGCGCCAGCGCCTCGAGCAGCGCCGGGTACGCCCGCTCCCCCACCTCGCTGTTGAGCTCGCCGCCGCCGCGGCGGACGTCGTGGCCCTGCTGGCTGCGGGCGTACTCGTCCGGCTCGGCGGCCTGCCACTCCTCGAGCAGCTTGCCCTCGTACGCGCCGAGGTCGATCTCGCGCAGCCGGCTGTCGGTCGTGACCGGCAGGCCGCTGGCGAGCGCGGTGTCGTGCGCGCGCTGCGAGTCCGAAGACCAGACCAGGTCGGGCCCGAGGGCGGCGATCGCGCGGCCGGCCTCGGCGGCCTGCGCGCGGCCGACGTCGTCGAGCGGGATGTCGGCCTGCCCCTGGCCGCGGCGCTCGAGGTTCCACTGCGTACGGCCGTGACGCACGAGGAGCAGGTGCGGCACGCTCAGCCCTGCGCCGCGGGGACCGCACTGTCGGCGAACGGGACCTCGGGGCAGTCCTTCCAGAGCCGCTCGAGGGCGTAGAACTCGCGCTCCTCGGTGTGCAGGACGTGGACGACGATGTCGCCGAAGTCGAGCAGCACCCAGCGCCGGTCGGACTCGCCCTCGCGGCGGACCGGCTTGACGCCGATCTCCCGCAGCGCGCGCTCGACCTCGTCGACGACCGAGCCGACCTGGCGCTCGTTGGGCGCGGAGGCCAGCACGAAGCAGTCGGTGAGGGCCAGCCGGTCGCTCACGTCGAGGATCAGCACGTCGGTGGCGAGCTTGTCGGCGGCAGCCTGGGCGGCAGCGGTCGCCAGCTCCCGGGCACGGTCCGTCGCGGTCATGGGGTCGAGTGTCCCACGCGCGGCGACCCCGCTCAGCCCGAGTAGTCGTCGTCGAGCACCGCGAGCGCGTCCGCCACGGTCGTCGTCTGGTCGCTGACCAGCACCGGCGCGTCCGGGATGCCGAGCGCCTTCGCGACCCGGTGGCCGAACGCGATCGAGGCGGGCGAGCTGCTGAAGACCAGGATCGAGGACTGCTTGTACTGGTGGAAGGGCGTGTCGTTGATCGCACGGACGAAGGTCAGGCCGCCCGCCGACAGCTTCGCCCGGGCGCTGGTCGCGAGGTCGGGACGGCCGGAGTCGTTGATGACCTCGACGCGCGTGCCCACCGAGCCGTCCGAGGACAGCAGCGAGCCCGCGAACAGCTGCTGCACGACGGCCGGCGCCTGCTTGTCGTCGAAGGAGAACGAGGACGCGCTGCCGGCACCGGTGTCGAGCGTCGTCACCGGGAGCAGCTCCTCGTTGTCGTCGAGGTTCGAGGCGGCGAGCGACTCGAGGAACGTCGCCAGCCCGGCCGGCGACAGCGACGACGTGGACTGCGGGCCGAGGGAGCCGAGCAGCGCCGCGAGCGCGGCCTGCCCGGGCAGCTTCGCGATCACCGCGTCGAGGACCAGCCGGGTCCGGTTCAGCATCGCCTGCTGGGTGTCGGCGCCGTAGAGCGCGAACCCGGCCGCCTGCGCGCCGGCCAGCAGCTGCGGGCCGGGCGCGAGCGCGAGCCCGGTCTCGTCGATCGCGGTGTCGACGGTCACCTGCACGCCGCCGAGCCGGTCGACGAGCTCCGCGAGCCCGCTCGGCGTCAGCCGCCAGACGTCGTCGACGTGGACGCCCAGCAGGTCGGAGACCGCGCCCTGGAACTCCGAGCCCGGGCTGGTCGAGTACGAGCCACCCACCGTGCCACCGGGTCCGTCGACGAGGGTGCCGGGCGGCAGCAGCAGGTCCGAACCGCTCCTGGTGGCCGGCGTCACGCCGTACAGGGCCGCCGACGAGGCGGGGCCGCCGGTCGCGCCGATCCCGAGCAGCAGGGTCTGCTGCGGCCGCGCGGCCGCGACGACCGGCTTCTTGTGCCCGCCGGAGTGCGCGAGCGTGAGCCCCGTGGCGAGCGCCACCAGCAGCAGCACGACCAGCGCGGCGACGAGGCGGTTGCGGCGGCGGCGGCGGTGCCGCTCCGCGCGGCGCTCGCCGCGCGGCCCGACCGGCGGCGGGGTCACGGCCGCCACGGTGACCATCGGCTCCGGCGCGGGCGGTCCGCCGTGTCGGTTCACGCGTACAGCCCTCGCTTGTCGATCCAGGTCACGACGCCCTCGGGGACGAGGTAGCGCACCGGCAGTCCCTTGGCGACCCGCGCGCGGCAGTCGGTGGAGCTGATGGCCAGCGCCGGGATCTCGAGGATCGAGACCCGGTCGGGCGGCAGGCCCTCGGGCAGCGTCGCCTCGTACCCGGGGCGGGTGACGCCGACGAAGTGCGCCTCGGCGACCATCGCGGGTGCGTCCTGCCAGGTCAGGATCTGCGCGAGCGCGTCGGCGCCGGTGATGAACAGCAGCTCGACGTCCTCCCCCCGCTCGCGGCGGAGGTCGGCCAGCGTGTCGTGGGTGTACGTCGGCCCCGGACGGTCGATGTCCACCCGGCTGACCGAGAACCGCGGGTCGGACGAGGTGGCGATCACGGTCATGAGGTAGCGGTCCTCGGCGGCGGTCACCACGCCGCCGGCCTTGCGGTACGGCCGTCCCGCGGGCACGAAGACGACCTCGTCGAGCTCGAAGCTCGCGGCCACCTCGCTCGCCGCGACGAGGTGGCCGTGGTGGATGGGGTCGAACGTGCCGCCCATCACGCCGAGCCGGGTCCTCGCCATGCTCGCGAGCCTAGGGCTGCCCCTCGCCGGCGGCCGGCATTGACAGGGCGGACCGACCCGGGGAGCGTGCGGGGTGACCGCCGTCACAGTGAAGTGGAGCCTGCATGTCGACGCACGACACCTACACGATCCCTGCCGGCCCTGACGACTACCTCGTCCCGATGGCCGGTGACGCCCGCTTCACCTGGGAGTACGACGGCGGCCGGGCCCGGCTGCTCGCGCTGTACCAGAAGGGCAAGGACAAGCAGTGGGACGCGCAGTCCCGCATCGACTGGACGCTCGACCTGCAGCACGACAACCCGCTGGGCATCCCGGAGCACTTCAACGAGCTGATGGGCTCGCGGACCTGGGACCGCGTCTCGGCCGACCCGGCGCTCAAGACCGAGCTCTACCGCCACCAGGCCGGCTGGCAGATCAGCCAGTTCCTGCACGGCGAGCAGGGGGCGATGATCTGCTCCGCCCGCATCGTCGAGTCGGTCCCCGGCCTCGACGCCAAGTTCTACGCCGCGACCCAGACGATGGACGAGGCACGCCACGTCGAGACCTACGCGAAGCTGCTGCAGGACAAGATCAAGCTCGCGTACCCGATCAGCTCGCCGCTGCAGCAGCTGCTCGACGAGACGCTGCGCGACAGCCGCTGGGACATGCCCTACCTCGGCATGCAGGTGCTCATCGAGGGCCTCGCGCTCGCCGCGTTCGGGCTGCTGCGCGACATGACGACCGACCCGCTGGTCCGGGCGGTGACCGCGTACGTGATGCAGGACGAGGCGCGGCACGTCGCGTTCGGGCGGCTGTCGCTCAAGGACGCGTACGCGCAGCTGTCGACGAAGGAACGCGAGGAGCGCGAGGAGTTCGTCGTCGAGGCCTGCTACCTGATGCGCGACCGGTTCCTCAAGCGCGAGATCTGGGAGCGGCTCGACTACGACGTCGAGGACTGCGTCGACGCCATCGAGCACTCCGCGTCGGGCGTGATGTTCCGCAACCTGCTCTTCACCCGGATCGTGCCCTGCATCAAGGACATCGGCCTGTGGGGCGAGAAGGTGCAGGAGGCGTACGCCGACATGGGCGTGCTCGACTACGCCGGCACCAACCTCGACGGGCTGATGGCGGCCGACGAGGCGACCGCCGAGCAGATCGACGCCGAGAAGCGCCTGAACGACGCCCGCCTCGCGGAGGTCGACCAGGCGATCGCGGTCGGCGCTGCCGGCTAGCCGACCTGCGGGGTGGTCGGGTCGAGCATGCGGTGCAGGCTCGTCACCACCGTCGCGCCGTAGGCGAGGTGCGGGATGGCGTCCGTCGCGATCGACGCGGCATCCCACTTGCGGGGGTCGGCGGTGCCCAGACGGACGGCCACCGCGTCGCTGACGAACATCGCGGCCAGCCCGATGACCGTCGCGGCGACCGGCTTCGGGACCTTGACGGTGAAGCCGCGCAGCAGGCCGGCGACCGCACCGACGCCGATGCCGACGGCGTAGCCCGACAGCGGCCCGGCGCCCTCGAGGCGGTTCGCGACCTCGGCCTTGGACCCGGGTACGTCGATGCCGGCGGCGTCGGCGAGCTTGGCGGCGGTCTGCGTCGGGACGTCGGAGCCCGGGCGGCCGCGGACGACCTGGTCGACGTAGGTGGTGGCGCTCAGGGCGGTGGCGCCGGCCATGCCGGCCAGCGCTCCGGCGTAGATCCCAGCGAACGGTCGTGGCACGGGCGTTGCTCCTCGAGGTCGTCGATCGGTTTCACCTGCCCTTCCCCTGGTGGGCAAGCCCGTACCGTCCCGGGGTGTGACGACCGACCGCTACGGCGAGGACCTCACCGGCGCGAGCAGCGAGGGCGAGTCGTTCGTCGGCGTCGACCTGACCGAGTGCACCGGCCGCGGGGCGTCCTTCGTCGACTGCCGCTTCGTCAACGTCTCGCTGGCGTGCGCCGTGCTGGACGGTGTCCTGTTCGAGCGGTGCGCGTTCACCCGCTGCTCGCTGTTCCAGGCCTCCCTCACCGACTGCAAGCTGGTGGGCTCGCGGTTCGCCGAGTGCAAGCTCGACCAGCTGACCGCGTCGGGTGGCGACTGGTCGTTCGTCTCGCTGGTCCGCGCCGACCTCCGCCGCGCGCGCCTCGAGGACCTGCGGCTGCGCGAGGCCGATCTGACAGCGGCGAAGGTCGGCGTGCTGCAGCGGTGCGACACCTCGGGGACGACCTGGCGCGGCGCCGACCTGAGCGCGGCCGACCTGCGGGGCAGCGACCTGTCCTCGCTCGGCCCCGGCGAGGTCACGCTGGCCGGGGCCGTGGTCGACGGCATGCAGGCGGTCACGCTGGTGCAGAACCTCGGGGTCGACGTCCGCCCCGAGTAGGGGGCGGTCTCAGCCCGGCAGGAGCGTGGTGACGAACGCGGTGAGCTGCTCGACGTTGCGGCACTCGACCATCTCGTCGACGAGGTCGACGTACTGGTGGGTGGCGCTGTCGCCCGTACCCCACTGGTGGCGGGGCTCCGGGTTGAGCCAGTACGAGTGCCGCGCCCGCGCCGTCAGGTCCTTCAGGGCCGCGGAGCCGGTCGCACGGTAGTTGTTACGCCCGTCGCCCAGCACGAGCAGCGACGTCTTGGGGGTGATCGCGTCCGGGTAGCGCTCGGCGAACACCTCGAAGCTGTGGCCGTAGTCGGAGTGGCCGTCGTACCAGACGAGGTCGGCCTCGCGGACCACCCGCGCCATCGAGCCGGCGAGGTCGCTGCCCGGGTCGAAGAAGCGGGTGACCTCGTCGACGGTGTCGATGAACGCGAACGCCCGGACCTTGGCGAACTGCTCGCGCAGCGCCGAGGTGAGCATCAGCGTGAAGTGCGCGAAGCTCGACACCGACCCCGAGACGTCGCAGAGCACGACGAGCTCCGGCTTGTGCGGCTTCTTGGGCTTGTGCAGCGTCTGCAGCGGGACGCCGCCGGTGCCGAGCGAGGCGCGGACGGTCTTGCGGAAGTCGAGCCGGCCGCGCTCCTCGACCTTCTTGCGGGCGGTGAGCCGGGTCGCGAGCCGCCGCGCCAGCGGGTAGACGGTGCGCCGCAGGTTGGCGAGGTCGTCGCGCGACGCGCGCAGGAAGTCGACCTGCTCCGACAGCGGCTTCACGACGTTCTTCGCGATCGCGTCGGCGCCGCGGTCCTCGGCCAGCCGGCGGCGCACCTCGGACTCGACGGCCTCCTCGAACTGCCGCATCCGCTCGGCGATGGTCGAGCGGGCGACCTTCTCGGCGAAGCCGCCGCGCTCCTCGTCGCCGAGCATCTCGGCGAGCAGGCCCGCGAGGAGGGTGTCGGGGTTGAGCTGGCGCATCACCCGGTAGGTGAACCACGACTGGCGCCCGGGCTGCCCGTCGGCGCGGCCCAGCCCGGTCACGGCGAGACGGGCGAGCCGCTCGAGCAGGTCGGTGTCTCCGTCGAGCAGTGCCTGCCGGAGCAGCTCGCGCAGCGCCTTCGGGTCGATCTCGCCGTCGCCGTCCTCACCGAGACCGGCCGCCTCCTCGGCGGCCCGGTCGCTGCCGTCGCCGACGCGGGCCGGGAAGTACAGGTCGAACAGCGTGTCGAACGAGCGGCGGTGCTGCGGCCGCTTGCACAGCGAGGCGGCGTACGCAGCCTTCACCGACCCGCGGTCCATCAGGTCGACGGCGAGCAGCGCGCGGGTCGCGTCGACGGTCTCGGCGCTGGAGACCGCGAGGCCTGCCCGGCGCAGTGCCGCGACGAACTCGAGCTGGCGGCCGAGCAGGCCACCTGCGGACGGGTTCACGACAGGTTCAGCTCGTTGACGGCGCGGACCTGGTCGCTCACGTGCTTGAGCACGACGCCGAGCGTGGTGACCACCGACTCCTCGTCGAGGGTGTCGATGCCCAGCGCGAGGAGCGTCGTCGCCCAGTCGATCGTCTCGGAGATCGACGGCGCCTTCTTCAGCTCCATCGCGCGCAGCGCGCGGACGGTGCGGACGACCTGCTCCGCGAGCTGCTCGGGCACCTGCGGCACCCGCGAGAGCACGATCGCCTTCTCGCGCTCGGCCGTCGGGTAGTCGAGGTGCAGGTAGAGGCACCGTCGCTTCAGGGCCTCGGAGAGCTCGCGGCTGGCGTTGGAGGTCAGCACCACGAACGGCCGGCGCGAGGCGGTGATGGTGCCGAGCTCGGGGATGGTCACCTGGAAGTCCGACAGCACCTCGAGCAGCAGGCCCTCGACCTCGACGTCGGCCTTGTCGACCTCGTCGATCAGCAGCACGGTCGCGTCGTCGCGCCGGATCGCGGACAGCAGCGGCCGGGAGAGCAGGAACTCCTCGCTGAAGATGTCGTCGTGGGTCTCGTCCCAGGCAGCGTCTCCGGCGGCCTGGATGCGCAGCAGCTGCTTCTTGTAGTTCCACTCGTACAGGGCGCGTGCCTCGTCGAGACCCTCGTAGCACTGCAGCCGCAGCATCTCCGCGCCCGTCGCGGCGGCGACCGACTTCGACAGCTCGGTCTTGCCGACGCCCGCGGGTCCCTCGACGAGCAGCGGCTTGCCGAGGCGGTCGGCGAGGAACACCGTCGTCGCGATGGCGTCGTCGGTGAGGTAGCCGACGCGGCCGAGCCGCTCGCGGACGTCCGCCACGGAGGCGAACTGGGGACGTACGGGCGCGGTGACGGCTTCGGTCATGCGGCAGGCTCCTGACAGTCGTTGTCCGAACTCCATTCTAGGGACGGCGCGGGCGCCGCCCCTCCCGCATGGCATCGTCGGTCCCGTGACCGCGACGTGGGGGCCGCCGCCGCCGGACCGGTGGGCGCTTCCACCCCGGCCGGCGTACCGCCGCCGGGCCGGTCACCGCTTCCGCTGGGCGGTCGGGGTCGCGGTGCTCGCGCTGCTCGCGGCGAGCGGCGCCGCGGCCGGCACGGTGCGGGGGCCGGCATCGCCCGCGCCCGGCAGCCTGGCCGCCGCGGTGCCCGGGATCGAGGCCTTCGTGCAGGCCGACCGCGGGCTGCGCTACACCCACAAGGTCAAGGTCATCGTGATGTCGACGAAGGCGCTGACCGCGTACGTGCTGAAGGCGGACGGTCCGGTCAGCCCCGACGAGGAGGCCGAGGACCAGACCTACCAGGCGCTCGGGCTCATCGACTCGTGGCGGGCCTACGAGAGCCACGAGCAGCTGTTCGCCAGCGAGGACGTCGTCGGCCTGTACGTCGACGGCACGGACACGGTGCGGGTCGAGGCGACGGCGTCCAACCCGTACACGCGCTCGGTGCTGGCGCACGAGCTCACCCACGCGCTCGACGACCAGCACTTCCCGCTCGAGCACACCTTCGATCTCGCACTCGGGTCGCACGCGGACGACGACCCGTCGGCCGGGAACGCCTTCGCCGACCTGCCGCTGCCCGACGTCGTGACCGGCGTGAAGGGCCTGATCGAGGGCGACGCCGAGCACGTCCGCGACGACTACCTCGCGCGCCTGACGCCGGCGCAGGCCACGGCGGAGCAGCAGGACGAGGACGACGCCGGCGCGGGGATCGCGTTCGACCGGGACGACGAGACGCTCGCCCCGCTGACGTACCTGCCCTACGACGAGGGCGTCGGCTTCGTCCGGGCGGTGCTGGCCCACGGCGGGACGGCTGCGCTCGACCAGGCGTTCCGCGAGCCGCCGACGACCACCGCGCAGGTTCTGCACCCCGCGCGGTACTTCGGCGACACCGGCAGCCTCCGGGCGGTCCCGGCTCCGGGCACCCCACCCGGCACCGTCACGGCCACCGGTGGCTCGCTGGGTGAGGCCGGCCTCGCGGTCATCGCGTACGGCAGCGCCGGGTCCGAGGACGTCCACGACGGCCTGGCGGCAGCCTGGCTCGGCGACCGGTTCACCACCTCGACCGACGGCGACCGGGCCTGCACCGACTGGTCGGTGGTGCTCGACACCTCCGGCCACTCGACCGCGCTCGCCGCGCTGATCCGGTCGCGGCTGCCGCTGGCGACGGTCACGGCGTCGGGGACCGGCCTGCTGACCGTCGACTCCTGCCGCTAGTCGCCCTCGAGCTCCTGGATGCGCCGCGCCTGCCGGGCGGAGCGGCGCAGCAGCAGCCGGGTCGCCCGGTCGGCCACGACCTCGGCGTGGCGGGCGATCCAGAGGCAGAAGACCGCCATCGGCAGCTCGACGACGACAGCCTCGACGAGGGCGAGCACGCGGTCGCTGGTGCTGTGCGCGGTGACGGTGTCGAACCAGGCGTCGGTGATCAGGAAGGCCGTCGCCATCGCGGCGGAGATCGCGACCCACGTCGAGCGCGTCCAGGCGAACCAGGCCGTCGCACCGAGCGAGAGCAGCTCGAAGACGTCGAGGCCGACCCAGGCGGCGCGGTAGTGGTCGGTCCTGACCCGCGCCGGCAGCTGCATCGCCAGCTGCACGATGTACGGCACGAACAGCACCGCGCAGACGCCCAGGAAGATCGCGACCCATCGCGGCGAGGGCTCGCTGTTGCGGGTGCGGTGGAACGGGCGGATGCCCTCGCCGACGATCGCGGTCAGCGGGATCTGCGCCGCCAGCCGGCCGGCCGGCGTGCGGATCATCAGGTCCTCGACCGGCGCCCGCTGCGCATCGGCGACGTCCTCGACGTACTGCTCGGTCTCGAGCGCGACATCCGGGCGTTCCACGGCGCGCGCAACGCCACCGGCGGTGCGGGGATTCCTAGCGGACGTGGCCTGCTCCTGTGACGACGTACGTGGTGGTGGTGAGCTCGGGCAGCCCCATCGGGCCGCGGGCGTGCAGCTTCTGCGTCGAGATGCCGATCTCGGCGCCGAACCCGAACTCGCCGCCGTCGGTGAATCGCGTCGAGGCGTTGATCATCACGGCGGCGCTGTCGAGGCCGGCGACGAACGCCCGACTGGCCGCGAGGTCGGCGGTGACGATCGCCTCGGTGTGGCCGCTCCCCCAACGGCGGATGTGCGCGACCGCGTCGTCGAGGGAGTCGACGACGCCCACCGCGATCTCGAGGCCGAGGTACTCGGTCTCCCAGTCGACGTCGGTCGCTTCCTGCACGGTGCCGTCGTAGCTGCGGGTCCGGGCGTCACCGTGGACCGAGACCCCCTGTGCCGCAAGGGCTCTGAGGATCCGGGGCAGGAACGCGTCCGCGACGTCGGCGTGCACGAGCAACGTCTCGGCGGCGTTGCACACACTCGGGCGGTGGCATTTGGCGTTGATGGTGATCGCCTCGGCCATGTCGAGGTCGGCAGCCGCGTCGACGTACACGTGGCAGTTGCCGACGCCGGTCTCGATGGTCGGCACCTGCGCGTCGGTGACCACCCGCTGGATCAGCGCCGCGCCGCCGCGCGGGATCGCGACGTCGACGAGGCCCCGCAGCCGCAGCAGCGCGGTCACGTCGTCGTGGCTCTCACCCGGGGCGAGCTGGATCGCATCGTCGGGCAGGCCGGCCTTGGTCGCCGCCTGGCTCAGCACGGAGACCAGGGCCGCGTTCGAGTCCCTCGCGCTCGAGCTGCCGCGCAGCAGCACCGCGTTGCCGGACTTCACCGCCAGGCCGGCGGCGTCGACGGTGACGTTGGGCCGCGCCTCGTAGATCATCGCGAGCACCCCGAGCGGCACGGTCAGCTGACGCAGCTCGAGGCCGTTCGGCAGGGTGCTCCCGCGTACGACCACCCCGAGCGGGTCCGGCAGCGCGGCGACGTCGCGCAGGCCCTGCGCCATCGCGGCGATGCGGTCCTCGGTGAGGGTCAGCCGGTCGACAATGCCCGCGTCGGTGCCGTTGCCCTCAGCGCGCTGCACGTCCCGCGCGTTGGCCGCGAGGATCGCCTCGGACTGCTCGCCGAGGGCGTCGGCCATCGCGCGGAGCGCGTCGTCCCGGGTCTGCCGCGGCAGCGGCGCGAGCAGCGCGGC
Organism: Candidatus Melainabacteria bacterium; assembly: GCA_903970495.1. GTDB lineage: Bacteria > Actinomycetota > Actinomycetes > Mycobacteriales > CAJCIY01 > CAJCIY01. The sequence goes on from CAJCIY010000077.1 coordinate 11,507, forward strand.
GGCCGCCTTCGCCCGACGACCCGCGTCGAGCAGCTCCGGCTTCGGCTCCGTCACGGCAGACCTCCTTCGGGCAAGCGTACGGGCGATGGGCGTGCGCGCCGAGAGGGACGCGGCGGTTGGTGAGTCACTGGGCCGCGCGGCGCCAGCACTACCAGTTCAGCCGCCCGACCACGCCGGACGGGGATCCCCGCGCTCAGCGCACCGCCACGACCCGGCAACCGGTAGCGCTGGCGGCACGTCCGGCCGGTACCCACGCTGGTCGATGCCGGTCCTTGAGCGGGTCCGCCGAATGTGACGGTAACGGCCGCCTGGAGCCTCGACCGGCCCGCTCTCGTCACACTCGGCGGCTAGAGCGGGACGAGGTCGTCGCGGTGGACGACCTCTCGGATGTCCGTGCCGTGGGTCGAGCGGCCGAGCAGCGCCGGGAGGTCGGCCGCCGCGTACCCGACCAGACCCCGCGCCACCGCCTGGCCGTCGGGGTCGACCAGCTCGACCGGATCGCCCGGCGCGAAGCTGCCCTCGACGCCGACGACGCCGGCCGGCAGCAGCGAGGCACCACGGGCGAGAACGGCCTCCACCGCGCCGGCGTCGAGCAGCAGCCGGCCCCGGGGCTCGGACGCATGGGCAAGCCACCGCTGCCGGCTGCTGCCGCGCTCGCCGGTCGGCTTCATGAGCGTGCCGCCGGCGCCGGCCAGCAGCGCCGAGACGTCGGCCGCCGCCCCGATCGTCACCGGTACGCCGGCTGCCGCGGCGACACGCGCCGCCTCGAGCTTGCCGCCCATCCCGCCACGTCCGAGGCCGGCGCCACTCGACCGGGTGTCCACCTCGGAGTCGGCGGAGACCTCGGAGAGCGCCTGTGCCGCAGGGTCCTTCGGGTCACGGTCGTACACGGCGTCGACGTCGGACAGCAGCAGCAGCCGGTCGGCGTCGACGAGGTGCGCGACCAGGGCGGCGAGCCGGTCGTTGTCGCCGAACCGGATCTCCTCGGTCGCGACGGTGTCGTTCTCGTTGACGACCGGGACGACGCCGAGGTCGAGCAGCCGTTCGAGGGTGGTCCGTGCGTTGCGGTAGTGCAGCCGGCGTACGACGTCGTCAGCCGTCAGCAGCACCTGCCCGACCAGCCGGTCGTGGCGGGCGAAGGCCACCGCGTACGCCTGGACCAGCGCCCCCTGTCCCACCGCCGCCGCGGCCTGCAGCGTCGCGAGGTCGCGGGGCCGGCGGGTGAGACCGAGCGGCGCGAGCGCCGCAGCGATCGCGCCGGAGGACACCAGCACGACGTCCGACCCGCAGGTGGCGAGCGCGTCGACCAGGGCGCCGAGGCGGGCGGGGTCGAGACCGCCCGCGGCCGTGGTCAGCGACGAGCTGCCGACCTTGACGACGACACGGCCGGCACCGGCCCCGGCGGCGACACGGCCGGCACCAGCGCCGGCCACCACCCGGCTCACGCCTCGGCGTCCCACGTCCGCGCGAGCTCCTCGTCGGACAGGCCGTCGAACGCGGCGTTGCGGGCCTGCCGCTCGCTGCGGGTGAGCCGGACGTGGTCGTCCAGGCGTACGTCGGAGCCGCGGGGGCCCATCGCCGCGATCGCCGTGGGCGTCGTGGGCTCCCAGTCGAAGGTGACGCCGCCGATGGTGACCTCGGCGCCTTCGACGGCACCGGCCTTGGCGAGCGCGTCCTCGACGCCCAGGCGCGCCAGGCGGTCGCCGAGGTAGCCCACCGCCTCGGTGTTGCTGAAGTCGGTCTGCGTCACCCACCGCTCGGGCTTGCCGCCGCTGACGAGGTACGCCTCGCCCTGCTTCCTGACGGTGAACTCGGCCTGGCCGATCTGTCGCGGCCGCAGCACGATCCGGGTCGGCTCGGCCGGACCGGCCAGCTCCTTCGCGGCGGTGACGAGGTCGCCCATCGCGAGCACCAGCGGACGCAGTCCCTCGTGGGTGGCGGTCGAGATCGGGAAGACCCGCAGCCCGCGCGCCTCGAGGTCGGGGGTCACCATCTCGGCGATGTCGCGGGCGTCGGGCACGTCGATCTTGTTCAGCACGACGAGCCGCGGCCGCTCGTTCAGGCCCGCTATGCCGTCCTTGTACGCCGCGAGCTCGGCCTCGACCGCGTCGAGGTCGGAGAGCGGATCACGGCCCGGCTCGTACGTGGCGCAGTCGACGACGTGGACGATGACCGCGCACCGCTCGACGTGCCGCAGGAACTCCAGACCGAGGCCGCGGCCCTCGGACGCGCCGGGGATCAGACCGGGCACGTCGGCGACGGTGAACGTGTACTGCTCGGCCTGCACGACGCCGAGGTTGGGGACCAGCGTCGTGAACGGGTAGTCGGCGATCTTCGGCTTGGCGGCGGACATCACCGAGACCAGCGAGGACTTCCCGGCGCTGGGGAAGCCGACCAGCGCGACGTCGGCGACGGTCTTGAGCTCCAGGGTGACGTCGAGCGCCTCGCCCTCCTCGCCGAGCAGCGCGAAGCCGGGTGCCTTGCGGGCGCTGTTGGCGAGGGCGGCGTTGCCGAGGCCGCCCTTGCCGCCCTGGGCGAGGACGTACCGGGTGCCGCGGCCGACGAGGTCGGCGACCGGCTCGCCGTCGGCACCCATCACGACGGTGCCGTCGGGGACGGTCAGCACGACGTCGTCGCCGCCGGCGCCGTCCTTGTTGGAGCCCTGCCCGGGCCGGCCGGACACCGCGCGCTGGTGCGGGTGGCGCTGCAGCGCGAGCAGCGTCGTGAGGTTGGGGTCCACCTCGAGGATGACGTCGCCGCCGTCGCCGCCGTTGCCGCCGTCGGGGCCGCCGAGGGGGACGAACTTCTCGCGGCGGATGGAGGCACAGCCGTGCCCGCCGTCGCCCCCGCGTACGTGGAGCACCACGCGGTCGACGAACGTCGTCACGGGAGAACCTCCTGACAGACAGCGAGGGCGGTGCCGGAGACCGGCCCGCCCTCTGCTGCGATGGATCGAGCTCTACTCGGTGGCGGTTGCCGTCACAGCGCCGGCCGGGACGATGCTGACGGTCTTGCGACCGCGCTTGAGACCGAAGAGGACCGCGCCGTCGGTCAGCGCGAAGAGTGTGTCGTCGCCGCCACGGCCGACGAGCTCGCCCGGGTGGAAGTGGGTGCCGCGCTGGCGGACGATGATCGAGCCGGCGGTGACCTGCTCGCCGCCGAAGCGCTTCACGCCGAGGCGCTGGGAGTTGGAGTCGCGACCGTTGCGCGAGGAGCTGGCGCCCTTCTTGTGTGCCATCTGCTCAGCCCTTCGTGATCTCGGTGACCTTGACCTTCAGCAGGTGCTGACGGTGGCCCTGCCGCTTGCGGTAGCCGGTCTTGTTCTTGTTCTTGATCATGCGGATCTTGGGGCCCTTGGTCTCGGCCAGGATGTCGGCCCTGACGCTGGCCTTGGCGAGCGCGGCGGCCTCGGAGACGATCGCGCCGTCGTCGACCAGCAGCACCGCGGCGAGCGACACGGAGTCGCCGACCGCGCCGATGCCGCGCTCGACCTCGAGCTCGTCGCCCACGGCGACCTTGTGCTGCTTGCCGCCGGTCTTGACGATGGCGTACACGGACGTGCTCCTCTGTTGTGGCTCTGGGGTGCGGCAGCCGGCCGGTACGGCGCGGGCGCAACCGTTAGAGAGTACCCGACGCGCTCCGCCCGCCCAAGCCGGTGACCAGGGCGAGCAGCCCGGAGAGGTCGCCGAGCCTCAGGCGGTGACGTCCTCGGGGACGGCGCTCACGGGACCGCCGCTGGTGGCCCGGCGACGACGGCGCTTCGGCGCCACCTCGACCTCGACGTCGTCGGCGACCGCCAGCGCATCGGCCTCGTCGGCGGACACGTCGGCCTCGTCGGCCGACTCCGGCGTCTCGGCGGTGGCAGCCGGAGCCTCGGACTCGGCCGCGTCGTCGGCGCCCGGGGACGCGACCACCTCGGCGTCGTCCGGACGGACGGCCGGCGGCCGCGGGACGGGACCCTTGGGCTTCGGCACGGCGTGGACGTGGTTCTCCGAGCGCGCGGGCGGACCGTCCATGTGGATGATCACGCCGCGGCCCTGACAGGCCAGGCACGGCTCCGAGTACGCCTCGATGAGCCCGGTCCCGACCCGCTTGCGCGTCATCTGGACCAGCCCGAGCGAGGTGACCTCGGCGACCTGGTGGCGGGTGCGGTCGCGGCCGAGGCACTCGGTGAGGCGCCGCAGCACCAGGTCGCGGTTGCTCTCGAGCACCATGTCGATGAAGTCGATCACGATGATGCCGCCGACGTCGCGGAGCCGCAGCTGCCGGACGATCTCCTCGGCCGCCTCGAGGTTGTTCTTGGTGACGGTCTCCTCGAGGTTGCCGCCCTTGCCGGTGAACCGGCCGGTGTTGACATCGACCACGGTCATGGCCTCGGTGCGGTCGATCACCAGCGAGCCACCGCTCGGCAGGTGGACCTTGCGGTCGAGCGCCCGGACCAGCTGCTCCTCGACGCGGTGCGCGCTGAAGACGTCCTGATCGCCGGTCCAGCGCTTGGTCCGCTCCAGCAGGTCGGGCGCGACACCGGTGACGTACGCCTCGATGGTCTCCCACTCGGCGTCGCCCTGGACCACGAGCGAGGTGAAGTCCTCGTTGAACACGTCGCGGACGACGCGGACGACGAGGTCGGGCTCGGCGTGCAGGATCGCGGGCGCGTGCTTCTCGGCCTTCTTGGCCGCCTTCTGGATCTCGTCCCACTGCGCCTGCAGCCGCTCGACGTCGCGGGTCAGCTCCTCCTCGGAGGCACCCTCGGCGGCGGTACGGATGATCACGCCGGCGTCGTCGGGGACGATCTTCTTGAGGATCGCCTTGAGCCGCGCGCGCTCGGTGTCGGGCAGCTTGCGGCTGATGCCGGTCATCGAGCCCTCGGGCACGTAGACGAGGTAGCGGCCGGGCAGCGTGACCTGGCTGGTGAGCCGGGCGCCCTTCTGCCCGATCGGGTCCTTCGTGACCTGCGCCAGGACGTTCTGCCCGGACTTCAGGGCCTCCTGGATCGAGCGGGCACGACCCCCGTCGGCGGCGGCGCCCTCGTAGTTGACCTCGCCGGCGTACAGGACGGCGTTGCGGCCCTTGCCGATGTCGACGAACGCGGCCTCCATGGAGGGCAGCACGTTCTGGACCTTGCCGAGGTAGACGTTCCCTGCGTACGAGGTGGAGCTGGCCCGGGTCACGTAGTGCTCGACCAGCACGCCGTCCTCGAGGACGGCGATCTGGGTGCGCTCGCCCTGGTTGCGGACGACCATCGTCCGCTCCACCGCCTCGCGACGGGCGAGGTACTCGGACTCGGTGACGATCGGGGGACGGCGCGAGCCGCCGCGGCCGTCGCGACGACGCTGCCGCTTGGCCTCGAGGCGGGTCGAGCCGGACACGCCGCGTACGCCGTCGTCGCCGCTGCCCTTCTTGGACCGCGGCTCGCGGACCTTGACGACCGTGTTGGGCGGGTCGTCGCCGGTCGGCTCGTCGCCGTCGGCGCCGCCACCGCTTCGGCGACGCCGGCGGCGGCGCTTGGTACCACCGCTGCCACCCGGCTCACCGTCGTCGGACTGCTCGTCGGGCTCGCCGTTCTGGTCGCCGTCGTCGCCCTGGTCGGACCGCTCGCCGCCGCCGGTGCGGTCGGAGCGGCCGCCGCCCGAGCGCCCGCCCTCGGACTGCGCGCCGTCGGAGCGCGCGGCGCCGTCGTCGCCGTCGTCCCCCGCGTCGCCGCCCTCGCCGTCACCCCGGCCGCGACCACGGCCGCGGCGGCCACGACGCCGCCGGCGCGGGCCGGTCTCACCGTCGTCGTCGTCGGTGCGGGTCTCGTCGGTGCGGGTCTCGTCAGGGTGCGCGTCGGCGGTGCCGGTCTCGTCGGCCTCGGGCTGTGACGCCTCGGCCGCGGCGGCCTGCGCGGCCAGCGCGGGGTCGACGGTCTGGAAGGTCGGCATCGCGACCGGCCGGCGGGCGCGCCGTCGGCGCGGTGC
>CAJCIY010000078.1 GCA_903970495.1 Candidatus Melainabacteria bacterium
CACACGTCGGTGAGGTTGATCCCGTCCGGGTGGAGCTTGTTGCGGTGACCGCCGTAGTCCTTGACGTCGCCGCCGCAGTGACGGCAGACCGCGATCGGGAGGCGTGGGCGGTGGAAGGTCTTTGGCTTGCCCTTCGTGTAGTAGAGCAGGCTGTAGTGCGACGGGTACAGCTTGTTGGGGATCGGCAGGCTGTACTTGATGTCGATCGCGACCCAATGCCGGAAATCCAGGCCGGTGCCGTTCAGGAAGTGGCCCAGCTCGACGTTCCACTTGGGCAGGTTGAACAGGTAGAACGCCCCGCCAGGCTTGACGGTCCGCGCGCACTCCTTGATCCAGGCCTCGCACCAGGCCAGGTAGTCCTCGCCTGATCGGGAGTCGTCGACCCCCTTGCCGTAGTCCTTGCCCAGGTTGAACGGCGGGTCCGCGAAGACCAGGTCGAAGGTCTCGTCCTGGGTCGCGGCAAGGACGTCAAGGCAGTCCCCTTGGTAGAGCTGGCCGAGGTCCGTCGCGAACACCGGTTCGAGGTGGCCGCCCAGAGAAGGGGTCATCACCGGATGCTACCGAGCAGGGCCGACCCAGCAGCGCTCCGACTTCGGTGAGCCAAAGACGGTCACCGTGGGCGACACGGATGCGGCCGAGCCCCATGGACTTACCGCGGGACGCCCGGGACTAGCGTCCGTCGGACCCCCTCCGGCCCCGTCGTCTCCTGCGGACGACGGGGTCGTTTTCCGCGTTTAGAAATCAGAAGGAGGCCTTGAAGTAACCCGGCAGGTCCCGGTACGCGCGGATGACCTCAGGTCGGACGTAGGCGTTGATCTTGGTCGCCAGGCCAACGTCCGGGTTCACGAAGTCGACGGCGTCTAGGTCCGCGTTCGCTGTGAAGGCGCGACGAAGCATTTGGCGGGAGGACACGTCGGCGTCCGGCATCGAATAGCCGACCAGCACCAGGCGGTCGGCGGTCTCGACGGCGATCCGGGCCGAGTCCCACACGTCCCGGAGGATGTCCATCGCCGTGATCCGGTGCTTGTCGTAGATGGGCGGCACCACCAGGGGCCAGAGGTACCACGTGTTGCGGCCGGTAGTGGTCCCGGTCTTGAGCTGCCGCCCGTCGGTGATCTGCTTCCTCTGGACCAGGTACAGCTTTCGCTTGGCTGCCGACGAGCCCTCCCGCGGGAACAGGGTGCCCGGCACGGGGTCCTTCGTGGTACTGGTCATGACCCAGTTCAGGGACCCGTGCAGCTTGTGGAGCGCCACGGGCAGGGGGGTGGTTCCTGTCGGCAGGACGCGGTCGAAGATGTCTGGCGAGGGTGGGTAGTCGAGACGCTTCAGCCCGGCCACGCCGTACAGCGGCTCGAGCGCCAGCGCGCCGTAGCGCTTGGGCAGCGTCAGCAGCTCGTTCTCGATCAGCAGGTCGTGGTTGAACGTGAGGATGGTGAGGGTCTCGCCGGGCCTCCGGTCGAGTTCGGCCCGTATCAGCCGCCCCACTAGTCCGGGCTGCCGTCGTCCGACCATCCAGTTGGTGGTCTCCTCCAGCACGACCTGGTACAGCCGCAGCAGGGCGACGAAGACCGGGAAGGCACCCGTCGACCCGCTCGCCACCTCGTAGTAGACGTCCCCGAAGTACTGCTCCATGGGCGGGGAGGCGCCGACCCACGGGTCGCTGAAGGTGGCCGTCTTCTTGATCTCGCTCTGCAGCGCCCGCACGCATCGACGCACCTCGGGCCGACTGCGGGCAAGGGCCGCGGCGCGTTCGAAGAACGTGCCGTCCAGCGGCGGGTGGTTCAGGCCCCGCTTGGGACGGAGGCCCTGGGCGTGCGCGAGTGTGGCTCCCGCGCCCAAGATCAGGACCGTCCCCATGCAGGCAAGTTACGCGGATGTCACTCCGCTGTCCCGAACCTGTTGATGGACGGCCCTCACAGCCAAGGGCAACAAGGTTCGCCGAACCTCTGCTGCTTTCCCGCCGGCGGCGACGTGGTCGCCCAGGTCCTTGCCGGCGGCGGGGCGCAGCCGGACGGCGCGCTCGGCCTCGGTGGCGAGCGCCGCCATCCACAGGTCGGCGACCGGGTCCGACGCCTCGTCCGAGTCCAGCGCGACGTAGACGGTCCGGCCGCGGAGCGGGGCGAGCCAGGCCTCCTTCGGCTTGGCGACGCCGTGCGGCAGCGCGAGGACGTCCCGCTCGGGCCACAGCAGCGCGGCCGTCCAGGCGTCGGACTCGCCCTCGACGAGCACGACCTCGGGCCGGCCCTCGTCGCGCCAGGACCCGTACAGGTACGTGAAGCGCGAGCCGGTGGCGGCCCACTTCTGGTCGCCCGAGCGGAGCTTGAGGCCGGTCAGGGCGCCGCCCGGCGAGCGGTGCGGGACGCACAGGGCCCAGTCCGAGCCGCCGACGCCCCAGTCCTCGTACAGGCGCGCCGCGGACGCGCCGAGCGCGTCCAGGCCGCGACCGGCGAGCCACGCGTCCCAGTGCGCCTCGGCGAACGCCGACTCGGCGAGCTGGTCGCGGTAGCCCGCGAGCGAGGCCTCGAGCTCGCCCGGGTCCGCCGCGGCCCGCGCCTCCACGCGGGTGCCGACCCAGTCCGCCGGCATCGAGTCCAGCAGGCGCGCGGCCTCGGCCACGGCGTCGGGGAAGGACAGCGACGACGCCCAACGCAAAAGCGATAGGACATCCCCGCCCTCGGCGCACGGGCTACAGCGCCAACGCCAGGTCCCGGTGTCTTCCCGCCACACGTGCAGCGACGGGTCGTGGTCGTCGCCGTCGGCCTCGTGCACCGGACACGGCCCGTGGAGCCGATCTCTCACCGCGACGAAGGACGTCCCCCAGAGGGTCTCGGCGACGTAGTCGAGCGGCAGGTCGACCTTCACGCGGTCCACCGCCGTCGCCGCCCGGCTCAGCGCGGCGAGGTCCACCGGGACGGGGACAGGGACGGTCACCGGACTAGACGTCCCCGGCGGCCTTGCGCTCGGCGTTGCGTGTGCGCCGGCAGTCCGCGCAGAGGACGTCGCACTTCCGGATCTCGGCCAGGGTCAGCGGGCGCCCACGGGTCAGGGTGTTCGAGCCAACGTTGAAGTGCTTGACCTCGCCCACGCGGTGGGTCCAGAACAGCTCGTCTTGGTGGTGCGGCTCCCCGCACTGCTCGCACGCGCGGCCCATGAGCAGGTGCAGCCACTCGTAGTCGTCGTCGCGACGCGCTCGCGCCCGCGCGGCGCGCTCGTCCACCACCAGCTGGTCCGTCACGTTGTGCCCTCCGCCTGTCTGAACCGTCCCAGGAGTGGTCGGATCGACCCCCGGCGGGCTTGAGTCCGCCGCTAGCCGCGAGACACTGCCGCCGTGGACTGGACGACGATTGGCGTGGCGGCCGGCACGTTCGTGGGCACGGGCGCCCTCTCCCTCACCACCCAGCAGGTCGGCTGGCGGCACGCCCGTCGAGACCGCCAGGAGTCCGCCGCGGAGGCGCGTCTGGCGGCGCGTGAGGCCGAGGACGCCGCGGAGGCCCGCGAGCTGCGGCGTGAGGTGCTGCTTCGCGCACGGGTGGCGGCCGAGGAGGCGCTGGAGGCGGTCCGGCGCGCGACGCGCGAGTACGGCGAGCGAGGGGACGCCGAGGACGACCAGGTCGTGGAGGACCTGCTCGAGACCGTGCAGGCGCGGGCGATCTACCTGCCGGACGTCGAGGTCCGGGAGCGGGTGGAAGGCCTCTGCGTCGCCCTCGGCTGGCGCGCCACCGCCTTCGGGATGGGCGTCGGGACGCCTCGACAGATCGCTCTGGCCGCTCTGCTAGAGCTGCGGGAGGTCCTCAGTGAGTGGCTGCGCACGGGCGGGCTGCTCACGGCCGAGACCCGCAACACCCGGCTCGCCGCGGAGGCGACGGCCGCGATCGACGACCACTTCCGGATGATCGAGGAGCGGGAGGCGGAGTCCCGCGAGGAGAACCGGCGGGACCGCGACAAGTAGCTCGGGGTACGCGTAGCTCGGTAGTACGTGGTACCTCGGCCAAAGTCGATCTTGGGCCCATTCGGTTCCAGGTTTCCGGTGGGCGCGTGGACTTTCGGGGCCTGCGACGTCCGGGATCCGTTTTGGGGAGGGCGGTTCCCGCACGGTCCTCTCCATTTCGGCGGCAGGCGGGAAGCTTCGCTTGCCCGCAATCCTCACCAGATCGGCCGTGTTGGCGGCCTTGCGTCCGTCGGCCCGTCGCCCACGCGGTCCGTGGACAGTCAGTAGGCCGTGCCGTGCCAACCAGTCACGAGGTCGAGACCGCGAGCCCACGGTCGGCCTGGGGTGCCGCCGTCGCCGCGCTCGGAGCCGACAGCCAGCGGTAGAGCGTCGAGCGCTTGACGCCCAGCAGCGCCGCGATCTCCTGCATCGTGAGTTCGCGGGCCGCCACCAGCTGGCGGGCGCGGTCCAGCTTGGCCGGCGTGCAGGTCGACGGTCGTCCGCCGACCCGCCCACGAGCGCGCGCCGCCGCCAGACCCGCCACGGTCCGCTCGCGGATCAGGGCCCGCTCGAACTCCGCCATCGCACCGAAGACGTGGAAGACGAGCTGCCCGCCCGCCGTCGTGGTGTCGAACCCCTCGGTCAGCGAGCGGAAGCCGACGTCCCGGGCCGCCAGGTCGTTGACGGTCTGGATGAGGTGCGGCAGCGAGCGGCCCAGCCGGTCCAGCCGCCAGACGACCAGCGTGTCCCCCGGCCGCAGGTAGTCGAGGCAGGCGGCGAGCTCGGGGCGGTCCAGCCGCGCGCCGCTGGCGGCCTCCTCGAACAGCCGCTCGCAGCCCGCCGCCGTCAGGGCGTCGGTCTGCAGGTCGCGGCTCTGGTCCTGGGTGCTGGTCCTCGCGTAGCCGACGTGGGTCATCGGTCGGTCCTCTCGTCTGCCGGCCGGGTCGCCGGCCGCGCATCGTGCCGCGCTAACGCCCCGACGGCTCCGGGGCGGGCGTTGATTGCGGGGCGGACTTGCGGCAACCAGGACCGGCGCCCCGACCACCCGCCGACGACCGCGCCCCACAACCCACCGTTGGCGGACACCGCGCGTGCGGGTGTGCGCGGACGCACGCGCTTTGCCACCTCGTGACCCACGCGCCTGGCCGGCATTCGAGCCCCAAATCTAGGCCGGCTCGAACGCCGCCTCGGCCTCCGCCTGCGTGGCCTCGTACTCCGCCGCCAGGTCGGCCCAGCGCTCGGTCCACATGGCCTCGACGGAGGCCTCCTCCTCGGCGGCTGTGCGGGGACGCTCCGCCGCTGCCATGAGGGCCGGGAAGTCCACCCGGGTTCCGGTCGTCGGCTCCTTGACGTTTTGACGTCCTTGACGGTCTTGTGAAGAACTTTCACATGAGGGGGGTGCATAGGAGAACTTGTCATCGGGGGCGTCAAGTGGCGTCAAAACGTCAAGGTCCGGGGCCTCCAGAGGGGCGTGCCAGCGCCAGATGACGTCCCCGTCGCCGTCCCGGAGGCCCTGCGCCTTCTTGTAGAGCCAGCCCGCCCGCTTCAGCTCGGCGGACACGTCGGCCTTCCGCGGCGCCTCCCTTCCCTGTCCGTCGCACCACTCGACGAGCGCCTCCATGACGTTCGGGCGGCCGTAGCGACCCGGCGTCATGGTCGGGCGGGACGCCATGAACGCGGTCTCGGCGGCCAGGAACTGCTGCAGGACGTCGGACTCACGGTGGAAGTCGGCGACCGACCGCAGCACCCGGTCGGGGGCCGTCAGACGGCCCGCTGCGAGGTAGGACACCGCGCCGCGGACCAGCCAGTTCGCGATGCCCGGCAGCTCGCCGGCCAGGGTCTCCCGAAGCGACTCGTCCTCCCGGCCCACGAAGCTCTGCTCGAAGGGGATCAGGCGGAGGCGCTTCCAGGTCGCCTCCTCACTCACCGGCAGGTCAGGCTTGTGGTTCGTGTTGATCCAGTAGGTCGCGACCGGTCGCATCGTCCAGGGGTCGCGGTACTTGGCCTCGACCTCGATCGCGTCCCCCGACACCAGCGAGTTGAGGACCGCGCTGTTCAGCCGGGCGTTGCGGGGGAGCTCGTCGCACGCCGACATGCGACGCCCGTCCAGCTCGGCGAGTTTGAACCGGGTGCTGCCGTCCAGGCTGCGGGCGAGCAGGAGCTGCTGGCTCAGGGCGTGGTGGTACTCCCCGAACAGTCGCTGCAGGGTCCCCACGAACGTGCCCTTGCCGGCCCGAGGGGGGCCGTAGCAGATGAAGAGGTACTGGTCGCGGATCTCCCCGAGGGCGGTCATGCCGGCGGCCCGGTGCAGGAAGTCCCGGAGCGCCGGGTCCGGCTGCGAGCTCTCCAGGAAGGCGTCCCAGGCCGGGCAGGTGGCTTTCGGGTCGTAGTCGAAGGCCAGCCGCATCGTGAAGAGGTCGGTCCGGCCGTGGGGTCGGAAGTCGCCGGTCTCCAGGTCGACCACGCCGTTCTGGAAGGCGAGGGTGCGCGGCTGGTCGTCGAAGTCCCGGAGCGGGCGCTGCAGCTGACCGCGGGCCCGCTCGTACATCTGCCGGGTGTGGGCGCCGCTGCGGGAGGTGTTGGCCCACCCCATGAGCCGCGACGCCTTCGCGTCGTTGAGCTCGACGGTCGCCGCGTGGGCCGCCTCGGTCGTGATGCCCCTAGCCGTCTGGACCGCCAGCGTCTCCACGGCCAGACGGGAGCGGTCGGGCACCCAGCCGCGGGCGTCGTCCCACACGAGGAACAGGTCCTTCTCGGGGACGTAGAGGACGTTGTCGCCGTGGTCGCGGACGTACCGCTCGGCGTTGGCGTCGTCGTTCCACGTCTGCTCGGTCCAGTCGAACCGGCGGGTGGCGAGCTCGGCCATCAGCTCGCCCGTCGAGAGGGTCGTGACGTCACGCAGGTGGCTCGTGCGCTTGGGCAACTCGACTCCTCGGCGTACGGCCGCCCGCTGCCGGCCTCCGCCCTCGGTGTCGGCGTGTGGACGCTCACGGTTGAGCCACCGGCTCGGACATGCGCCGGTTGACCTCGGCGGCGCCGTAGATCACGCCGTCGGGGAGCGATGCGAGCAGCTCCACGCCCTCGGGCGTGCAGTGGCTCGGCACGTGCTTCGACGCGAGCCAGCGGTGCCCGCTCGCGCACCGGTAGGCGAAGGTCACCGGGCCGAACTTGGCGACCGGCGCCCAGCACTCGACCCGAGTCGGCGACGTGGGGCAGCGGTCGCACACCTCGACGAGGGGTCGCAGGGCCCGGGACCGCCGCTCCCAGGCCCGCTCGTTCGCCTGGGCGGCGGCGTGGGCGTCACACCAGAGCCCGCTGGTGGGCTCGTCGGTGCAGTGCGCGTCGCGGCAGCGCCCGTCCCAGCCGCCCCAGCCCTCGGCGGTCACAGGCCGGCCCGCTCTGCACGCAGCCGGCGGGCCCGCTTCCAGGCCTGGTCACGGTGGTTGTGGCAGAGGCCGGCCGCCCGGAAGGGGAGGTCGCACCCGTCGACCGAGC
>CAJCIY010000079.1 GCA_903970495.1 Candidatus Melainabacteria bacterium
TGCGCGCGTACGCGGCCCGCCACCGCCGCTTCGGCTCCTGACCCACCGCCGCTCGCGCGGCTGCCCGTCGGGCGGGTGAACGCCCGCGGGGTCGGGCGTGTCGTACGCCGAGACGATCTCCCTGCGGGCCTAGCGTCGGCGCTGACGGCAGGGCAGCGAGCCCCGCCGTACGGGAGGCCACCGGGTGCGTCGCACTGGCGACACGAGAGCGGAGGCCGGGCGTCTCGGCCGCCGTCGGTGGCCTGATCCCGACCCCACCCACGAGAAGGCGGCCTGCCCGTGCCCGCAACCGAGCCTGTCCAGCTGCGCCCTGTCTCCGACCCGACCGACGTCCTGCCCGCACCGAGCGACCTGACGCTCGTCCCGCCGACCAGGACCTACGTCCTGGACACCAGCGTGCTGCTGTCCGATCCCGGCGCGCTGCTGCGCTTCGACGAGCACGAGGTCGTCGTCCCGCTGGTCGTGGTCACCGAGCTCGAGGGCAAGCGCGACCACGCGGAGCTCGGGTACTTCGCGCGGCAGGCGCTGCGGCTGCTGGACGACCTGCGGATCAAGCACGGCCGCCTCGACCTGCCGATTCCGGTCGGCGACGCCGGCGGCAGCGCGCGCGTCGAGCTCAACCACTCCGACCCCGGCGTGCTGCCGAGCGGGTTCCGGGTCACCGACAACGACAGCCGCATCCTGGTCGTGGCGCTCAACCTGCAGCGCGAGGGCAAGGACGTCGTGCTGGTGAGCAAGGACCTGCCGCTGCGGGTGAAGGCGGCCAGCCTCGGGCTCACGGCCGACGAGTACCGCGCCGAGCTCGCGACCGAGGTCGGCTACAGCGGGATGGCCGAGCTCGAGGTCGACCCGACGGTCCTCGACGACCTGTACGACGGTGGCCTGGTCGACCTGCTGGCCGCCGCGGAGCTGCCGGTCCACACCGGCCTGGTGCTGCACTCGACCCGCGGCTCGGGCCTCGGCCGGGTCACCCCCGACAAGCAGGTGCAGCTCGTCCGCGGCGACCGCGACGCGTTCGGCGTACGCGGCCGCAGCGCGGAGCAGCGGGTCGCCCTCGACCTGCTGCTCGACCCCGACATCGGCATCGTGTCGCTCGGCGGCCGCGCCGGCACAGGCAAGTCGGCGCTGGCGCTGTGCGCCGGCCTGGAGTCGGTGCTCGAGCGCCGCGCCCACCGCAAGGTCGTCGTCTTCCGCCCCCTGTACGCGGTCGGCGGCCAGGACCTGGGCTACCTGCCGGGCGACTCCGGCGAGAAGATGGCGCCCTGGGCGCAGGCCGTCCACGACACCCTCGGCGCGCTCGTCGCGCCCGAGGTCGTCGAGGAGGTGCTGGCCCGCGGCATGCTCGAGGTGCTGCCGCTCACCCACATCCGGGGCCGGTCGCTGCACGACTCGTACGTCATCGTCGACGAGGCGCAGTCGCTCGAGCGCGGCGTGCTGCTGACGGTGCTGAGCCGGCTCGGTCAGGGCTCGCGCGTGGTGCTGACGCACGACGTGGCGCAGCGCGACAACCTGCGGGTCGGCCGGCACGACGGCATCGCGGCCGTCGTGGAGGCGCTCGCGGGGCACCCGCTGTTCGCGCACATCACCCTGACCCGCAGCGAGCGCTCGCCGATCGCGGCGCTCGTCACGACGATGCTCGAGCAGCTGCCGCTCTAGGTCCCTATCCGACGGCGGGGCGGCGCAGTGCCGACGGCGCGGTGGCGAGCCGCGCGAGGTCGTCGGCGGAGTCCAGTGCCCGGCACAGCTCGGCCAGGTCCTCCTGGTCGAGCTGCGGCCGGGTGTCGGGCGCCCGCTCGGTGACCTCGGCGGGCACGACCACGACGGTCGACCCGGCGCTGCGCAGCATGGGGACGGCGATGCTCGCGGTCGGCTTCTGCACCACGACCTCGCACACCGGGCAGGTGTAGCGGTAGACGGGGTCGGAGGTGGGCGCCTCGATCGAGCCGGTCACCAGCACGGTCACCGCATCGGCCGGTACGTCGACCGTGCCGCACGTGGGGCAGGTGGATCGCACCACCGTCTCGTCGCTGCTCACATGACGGAGTTCGGTCCCGGCACACCGGTTCTTCAGTGGCGAAAGGGTGAGCGACCCTTCCGGGTGACGCCCGAGAGCCGGACGGCTCCCCCGTCCGTGCGGCAGCCGGCCTACTGCATGTTCTCGAGGAACTCCAGCATGTCCGTGGCGTGCTCCTCCTCGGTGCCGAGGATCGACTCGAACACCCGCTTGGTCGTCGGGTCGCCGTCACCGAGCCAGTTGATGATCTCCGTGTACGACGCGATGGCGATCCGCTCGGCCACCAGGTCTTCGCGGACCATGTCGAGCAGCGCGGTGCTGGCGTCGTACTCGGCGTGCGAGCGGGTGGTCAGCGTGGCCGGGTTGAAGTCCGGTGCGCCGCCGAGCTGGGTGATCCGCTCGGCGAGCAGGTCGGCGTGCTCCTGCTCCTCGTTGGAGTGCTGCAGGAACTCCGCGGCGACCGGCTTGGCGTCCAGGCCCGTCGCGGTGAAGTAGTGGCGGCGGTAGCGGAGCGTGCAGACGATCTCGGTCGCCAGCGCCTCGTTGAGGACGCTGATCACGCGCTCGATGTCGGCGCCGTAGGCGTCGGTCACCGGGCCCTTGTCGATGTGCTCGCGGGCCCGCGCGCGCAGTGTCTGGACGTCGGTCAGGAAATCACCCATGCCGCGACCCTATCGGGCGCCCGCCACGCTCAGGGATGGGTCATCGACAGCACGTCGAGGGCCTCGTCGAGCTGGGCCTCGGTGAGCTTGCCGCCGCTCACGTACCCCCGCTCGACGACCACCTCGCGGATCGTCTTGTCCTCGGCGAGCGACTGCTTGGCGACCTTCGAGGCCTCTTCGTACCCGATGTACTTGTTCAGCGGCGTCACGATCGAGGGGGAGGACTCGGCGTACCGGCGGCAGCGCTCGACGTCGGCCGTGGTGCCGTCGACGGTCTTGGTCGCGAGCAGCCGGGCGATGTTGGCCAGCAGCCGGATCGACTCCAGCACGTTGCGGGCGATCACCGGCAGGTTGACGTTGAGCTCGAGGTTGCCGTTGGCACCGCCGAACGCGACCGCGGCGTCGTTGCCGATGACCTGGGCGACGACCTGGCAGACCGCCTCGGGGATCACCGGATTGACCTTGCCGGGCATGATCGAGCTGCCGGGCTGCAGGTCGGGCAGGTGGATCTCGGCGAGGCCGGCCCGCGGCCCCGAGGACATCCAGCGCAGGTCGTTCGCGATCTTGTTGAAGCTCACCGCGACGACGCGCAGGACGCCGGACAGCTCGACGATCGCGTCGCGCGAGGCCTGCGCCTCGAAGTGGTCGCGCGCCTCCGACAGCGGCAGCCCCGTCCGGCTCGCCAGCAGGCCGATGACCTTCGCGGCGAAGCCGGGCGGGGTGTTGATGCCGGTCCCGACGGCGGTGCCGCCGAGCGGCAGCTCGCCGACCCGGGGGAGCACCGACTGCAGCCGCTCGATGCCGAGGCGGACCGCCATCGCGTACCCGCCGAACTCCTGGCCGAGGGTCACGGGCGTCGCGTCCATGAGGTGCGTGCGCCCGGACTTCACGACCGTCTCGAACTCCTTGGCCTTCGCCTCGAGCGAGGTGGCGAGGACGTCGAGGGCCGGGATCAGCAGCTCGGTTACCGACGCGGTCGCCGCGACGTGGATCGAGGACGGGAACACGTCGTTGGAGGACTGGCTCGCGTTGACGTGGTCGTTGGGGTGGACGGGGCTGCCGAGCCGCTCCGAGGCGAGCGTCGCGAGCACCTCGTTGGTGTTCATGTTGCTGCTCGTCCCGGATCCGGTCTGGAAGACGTCGAGCGGGAACTCCGCGTCCCAGCGGCCGTCGGCGACCTCCGCTGCAGCGGCCTCGATCGCCGCGGCCATGTCGGCCGGGATGACGCCGAGCTCGGCGTTGACCTGTGCCGCGGCGCCCTTGATCGCGGCGAGCGCGGCGATGTGCGCCCGCTCCAGCCGCATGCCGCTGACCGGGAAGTTCTCGACCGCCCGCTGGGTCTGGGCCCGCCACTTGGCGGCGGCGGGGACGCGGACGTCGCCCATGGAGTCGTGCTCGATGCGGAAGTCGCTGTCGCTCATGCCTCGAGCGTATCGAGCGCCCTGGTCCGACCCCCCTTCCGTGCGGCGGCGGCGTCAACGCCTCCAAGCCGAGGTCGCCCCGGGCGTCGTCAGCGTGGCCGCGGCGGAGTCGGGGTCTCCGATCGGTCGCTTGGAGGCGTTGACGGCACCAACCGGCCGGGAACGGTCAGTCCTCGGACCCGCCGTCGAAGTCCACGGACGAGTACGTGCGGAGCTTGGTCAGCGAGTGCTGCGAGTCGACGTACCGGATGGTGCCGGACTTCGACCGCATGACGAGCGAGTGCGTGGAGCAGCCGCCGCCGAAGTAGCGGACGCCGCGGAGCAGGTCGCCGTCGGTGACGCCGGTCGCGACGAAGAAGACGTTGTCGCTGCGGACGAGGTCGTCGGTCAGCAGCACCCGGCCGAGGTCGTGGCCTGCGGCCAGCGCCTTGTCGCGCTCGGCGTCGTCACGCGGGGCGAGCCGCGCCTGGATGACGCCGCCGAGGCACTTCACCGCACACGCCGCGATGATGCCCTCGGGCGTGCCGCCGACCCCGAGCAGCAGGTCGATGCCGCTCCCGCTGCGGGCCGCGGCGATCGCCCCGGCGACGTCGCCGTCGGAGATGAAGCGGATCCGGGCGCCGGCCGCGCGGATCTCCTCGACGAGGTCGGTGTGCCGCGGCCGGTCGAGCACGATGACGGTGACGTCCTCGGGCCGGCCGCCCTTGGCGCGGGCGACGGCCTTCACGTTGTCCTCGACCGAGGCGCGGATGTCGACCGCGCCGGCCGCCTCCGGTCCGGTGACGATCTTGTCCATGTAGAACACGGCGGACGGGTCGTACATGGTGCCGCGCTCGGCGACGGCCATGACGGCGATGGCGTTGTTCATGCCCTTGGCCATCAGCGTCGTGCCGTCGACCGGGTCGACCGCGACGTCGACCTCGGGGCCGGTGCCGTCACCGACCGCCTCGCCGTTGTAGAGCATCGGGGCGGCGTCCTTCTCGCCCTCCCCGATCACGACGACGCCCTGCATCGAGACGCTGCCGATGAGGTTGCGCATCGCGTCGACCGCGGCGCCGTCGCCGCCGTTCTTGTCGCCCCGCCCGACGTACCGGCCGGCGGCCATCGCGGCGGCCTCGGTCACCCGGACCAGCTCGAGAGCGAGGTTGCGGTCGGGTGGCGAGGCGTGCGGGTTCGGCGCGGCCGCTTCCGGGCCCGTGGTCGTCACGGGGTGAGCCTATCGGCGGCGGGGTGCATCATCGAGCCCGTGACGAGCGAGCTCGACCCTGCCGAGATGGGGACGCGGGAGTCGTACGCGCTGCTGAACAGCATCATCGTGCCGCGGCCGATCGCCTGGGTCTCCACGATCTCGGCCGCCGGTGTCGCCAACCTCGCGCCGCACTCGTTCTTCACGATCTCCAGCGTCGATCCGCCGGTCGTGCAGTTCACGTCGGTCGGGCACAAGGACTCGCTGCGCAACGTGCGCGAGACCGGCGAGTTCGTGGTCCACATCGTGACCCGGGAGCTCGCCGAGCTCTGCAACGCGACGAGCACCGACTTCCCGGCCGAGCTGGGGGAGTACGAGGCCCTCGAGCTCGCGACCGTCCCATCCCACGCGGTCGCACCCCCCCGGCTGGCCGCCGCGAACGTCGCCCTGGAGTGCCGGTCGGTCGGCGAGCACGACTTCGGCGGCAGCGTCGTCTCGTTCGGGCAGGTGGTCTGGATCGGCGTCGACGAGTCCCTGCTCGCGGGCGACGGGCAGGTCGACATCCGCGCGCTGCAGCCGGTCTCCCGGCTCGGGCGCGATGAGTGGGGCGAGGTCGGCGAGGTCTTCACGCTGCGGCGGGAGCCGTACCAGGAGTGGAAAGAGCGCCGATGAGCGCTTGCGCGAAGAGCAGTCCCCGATGAGCGCTTGTGCGAAGAGCTCGCTCACATGAGCGAGCGGTCGGCCGACACCCGCCGGGCGCTGCTGACCGCGGCCGAGCAGGTCTTCACCGCGGCCGGGTACGCCGAGGCCTCGGTCGCCGACGTCGTCGCCCGGGCAGGCGGCAGCGTCGGCAGCCTCTACCACCACTTCGGCGGCAAGGCCGACCTGTACGTCGCGCTGTACGAGGACTTCAACGCCCGCCAGGAGACGCGCTCCGCGTCGGCGGTGCTGTGGCTCCGGGCCGCGGGCGAGCAGGACCCGGGGCAGCTGTTCCTGGCCGGGGCGCGGGCGTACCTGCTGGGGTGCTGGACCGAGCGCGGGCTGGCGCAGCTCTTCCACGCCGGCGACGGCCCGCCGGGGTTCACGGTCGTCGCGCGGCAACGACACCGCGACTGGACCCGGCAGAACCACTCGCTGCTGCGCGCGGGCGCCGACGGTGAGGTCGACGCGCTCGTGCTGGTCCTGACGACCGTCCTCTCGCAGGCCGGCCACGAGGTGGCGCTGCGGGACGACGAGGCTGCCGCGACACGGCTCGTCGAGGACGTCCTGGGCATCGTGGCGAAGATCGTGGCGGGCTAGGTTGGCTGCGTGCCGGCTGACGTACATCCCGAGCTGACCGAGCGCCGGGGGGACTATCCGATCCTCGGGACCACGACCTACCTCGCGAGCCACACCCTCGGTGCGATGCACCGGGCGACGCCGGAGCGGCTGGCCGAGTTCACCGACCTGTGGGCGACGCAGGGCATCACCTCCTGGGACACCTGGACGCCGGAGCTGACGCGCGTCGCCGACCTCGTCGGCGCCGTCATCGGCGCGCCGCCCGGGACCACGGTGCTGCGGGCCAACGTCGCCGACCTGCTGGTGACGCTGCTGTCGTGCCTCGATTTGGGCGGCCGCCGCAACCGGATCGTCTACGCCGACGAGGTCGAGTGGCCGGGCAGCCACTACATGCTGACGGAGTACCAGCGCTACGGCGCCGACGTCGTCACCGTCCCGATCAGCGACGACGGCGGGGTGACGGTCGACGAGGCGCGCCTGGCCGAGGCCATCGACGGCCGCACCGCGCTGGTCTACGTCAGTGCGGTGCTCTTCCGCACCTCGACGGTCCTCGACCTCGCCCCGATCATCAAGAAGGCCCACGATGCCGGGGCGATCGTCGTGGTCGACGCGTACCAGGCCGCAGGGACGGTGCCGCTCGACGTGGTCGCCCTCGACGTCGACGTCGTCCTCGGCGGCTCGGTGAAGTACCTCTGCGGCGGTCCCGGCTCGGCGTGGATGTACGTCGCCGAGCGCCTCGTCGGTTCGCTGCGCCCGTCGGCGGTCGGCTGGTTCGGCCACGCGCGCCCGTTCGACTTCGACTTCGACGAGGTGCAGTACGCGCCGGGCATCGGCCGGTTCACCGGCGGCACCCCGAACGTCGCGGCGGCCTACGCGGCGGCCCCGGGCTACCAGGCGGTGCTGGACGTCGGCGTGCAGAAGATCCGCGAGCGTTCCCAGGCCCTCACCCAGCGGCTGGTCGCCGCGGCGGTCGGTCACGGCTGGGAGGTCCACTCGCCGCTGCAGGCCGAGCGCCGCGGCGGGCACGTCGCG
>CAJCIY010000080.1 GCA_903970495.1 Candidatus Melainabacteria bacterium
ACCCCGCTGGTCCCGCCGGCGGTCGCGGACTTCGCACTGCGGACCGGGCTCGACGACGCGGCGCTGCGCTTCGGGTCGGCGTCCCGCGGCATCTGGGCGCCGGAGTGCGCGTACGCCCCGGGCCTCGAGGACCTCTACGCCCGCCACGGCGTCGGGCGGTTCCTCGTCGACTCCCCCACCGTCCACGGTGACACCGGGGCGCCGGTCGACGTCGCCGGCAGCGGCGTGCTCGCCTTCGCACGCGACCTGGAGGTGTCGTACCGGGTCTGGTCGCCGCGGCGCGGCTACCCGGGCGGCGCCAGCTACCGCGACTTCCACACCTTCGACCACGAGAGCGGGCTGCGCCCGGCACGGGTGACCTCGCAGCACACCGAGCCGTGGGACAAGCGGCCCTACCGTCCGGCGCGCGCGGCCGAGGCGCTCGCCCGGGACGCCCTGGACTTCGTCGGCCACGTCGTCGGCCGGCTCCGGGAGCTGCCGCAGGACGACCCGCTGGTCGTGGTCGCCTACGACACCGAGCTGTTCGGGCACTGGTGGCACGAGGGCCCGCAGTTCCTCGCGGCCGTGCTGCGCGCGTTGCCCGAGGCCGGCGTCCGCGTCACGACGCTCGCCGAGGCGGCGGCGACCCTGCCCGCCGTGACCCGCGACCTGCCGGCCGGGTCGTGGGGCGCCGGCAAGGACTTCCACATCTGGCAGGTGCCGGAGATGCAGCGAGAGTCCGACGCCGTCGCCGAGCGGCTGCTGCGGGTGGTGACCAAGCAGACGGCCGGGCACCGCGCGGGCAAGAGCGCCGCCCTCGACCAGCTGGCCCGCGAAGCGCTGCTCGCCCTCGCCAGCGACTGGCCGTTCTGCGTGAGCCACGACAGCGCGGCCGGGTACGCCCGCCACCGGCAGGCCGACCACGTAGCCGCGTTCCACCGCATCGCCGAAGCGCTGGAGCGCGGCGAGTCGGGCGACCGCGCGGCCGCCGCGGCCTTCGCCCGGGACAGCCCGTTCCCGCGCCTCGACGCGCGGCTGCTTGCGACCTGATCATCGCGGGTAGCGACCCGGCCATGGCCAAGGACCCACAGCAGACATCGCGCTTCCCGATCACCCCGCAGCTCGTCGCCGGCGTCGTGCTGGTCGTCCTCGCGGTGATCTTCATCGTCGAGAACGGCAAGCGCGCCAGCATCCTGTTCATCGCCGGGCCGCGGGTGCACACGTACCTGTGGCTGGCGCTGCTGATCGCCGCGGCGCTCGGCTTCGTCGGCGGCATCCTGGTGGCGCGGCGGCAGGCCCGCAAGTAGCCCCGGTTCGGGCATGATGGCGCGCACCATGCGCATCGTCCTGCTGTCCTGGGAGTACCCGCCGGTGGTGGTCGGCGGGCTGGGCCGGCACGTCCACGCGGTCGCCACCGAGCTGGCCGCTGCCGGCCACGAGGTGACGGTGATCAGCCGGCACCGGGCGGGCGCCGCGTACGACGAGATCGTCGACGGTGTCCGGGTGATCCGCGCTCCCGAGGACCCCGTGCCGTTCCCCATGAGCGACCTGCTCGCCTGGTCGCAGGCGTTGAACCACGCGCTGCTGCGGGCGGCGCTGCGCAGCCACCTCGAGCCGCCCGACGTGGTCCACGCCCACGACTGGCTGGTCGCCCACGCCGCGACGGCGCTCAAGGAGCACTGGCGGGTCCCGCTGGTCGCCACCGTCCACGCGACCGAGGCCGGCCGGCACCAGGGCTGGCTGCCCGGCCCGATGAACCGCACCATCCACGCGG
This sequence comes from Candidatus Melainabacteria bacterium, assembly GCA_903970495.1. Lineage (GTDB taxonomy): Bacteria > Actinomycetota > Actinomycetes > Mycobacteriales > CAJCIY01 > CAJCIY01. The sequence goes on from CAJCIY010000080.1 coordinate 1,754, forward strand.
TCGAGTGGTGGCTGACGTACGAGGCCCGGCGGGTCGTGACCTGCTCCTCGTACATGCGGTGGGAGGTGACGCGGCTGTTCGAGCTGCCGCCGGCAAAGGTCGACGTCGTCGCCAACGGCACCGACCTGCACGCGTTCCGGCCGCGGCCCGCCGACGTGCGCGCCGCGCGGGCGGCGTACGGGCCCGGGCCGCTGGTCGTCTACTCCGGGCGGCTCGAGTGGGAGAAGGGCGTGCAGACGCTGCTGGCGTCGATGCCCCGGCTGCGACGACGTCACCCCGGGATCCGGCTGGTGGTCGCCGGCACCGGGACGCTCGAGGCGGAGCTCCACGACACCGCGCGCCGGCTGCGCCTCGGGCGGTCGGTGGCCTGGGCCGGTCGGCTGTCGACCCGTTCGCTCGCGGGCCTGCTCGGCGCGGCCGACGTCGCCGTCGTGCCCTCGCTGTACGAGCCGTTCGGCCTCGTCGCCCGCGAGGCCGCGACGGCCGGGGCACCGCTCGTGGTCAGCGACACCGGCGGCCTGCGCGAGGTCGTCGAGCCCGGCGTGACCGGGCTGCGGGCGACGCCCGACGACCCCGCGGCCTGGGCCGACGCGATCTCCGCGCAGCTGCGCGACGAGGTGGCCGCGCGGCGGATGGCCCGGCGGGCGCGTCAGCAGGCGGCGGGCTCGACGTGGTCGGCGGCGGCGGCGGAGCTCGTCGAGGTCTACACCCGGTCCGTACGCGAGGAGCGGCTGCTGCACCGGAACCGGCCGCCGCTGCGCATCGCGGTCCGCGACGGGAACCTGCTCGCCGACTCCTAGCCCGTGTGTGACTTTGACGTCAACGTCAAGTTCGGCGTATCGTCACCGCACGTGACTGCTGCCGCCGCCCCGCCCGTGATCACCCGCAGTGCCAAGACCGCGCTCGTCGTCACGAGCGTCGGGGTGGTCCTCGCGTTCCTGAACTCCTCGATCGTGCTGATCTCGCTGCCGGCGATCTTCCGCGGCCTGCACCTCGACCCGCTCCAGTCGCAGAACGTGAGCTACCTGCTCTGGATGATCACCGGATACCTCGTCGTCACGAGCGTTCTCGTGGTCACGGCCGGTCGGCTCGGGGACATCTACGGCCGCGCGCGGCTGTTCACCATCGGCTTCGGGATCTTCACCGTCGGCGCGCTGCTCTGCGCCGTCGACCCGATCCACGGCGCCGGCGGCGCGGTCTTCCTCATCCTCGCCCGCTGCGTCCAGGGCGTCGGCGGCGCGGCGATCATGGCCAACTCCACGGCGATCCTCACCGACGCGTTCCCGGCCGAGCGCCGCGGCGTCGCCGTCGGCATCAACCAGGTCACGGCGCTGACCGGCTCGTTCGCCGGCCTCGTCATCGGCGGGCTGCTCGCCAACATCGGTTGGCGCTGGGTGTTCGTCGTCAGCTTCATCCCCGGCGTGCTCGGCACGCTCTGGTCTGCGAAGGCGCTGCCCGACCACGGCCACCGGATCAAGGTGCCGCTCGATGTCGCCGGCAACCTGACCTTCGGACTCGGCCTGGTCTCGATCCTGACCGGCATCACGTACGGGATCCAGCCCGCCGACGGCCGTGACTCCGGCTGGCTCTCGCCGTTCGTCCTCGCCTGCTTCGGCGTCGGCGTCGTCCTGCTCACGGCGTTCGGCGTGGTCGAGCGCCGCGTCGCCGCACCGATGTTCGACCTCAAGCTGTTCCGGATCCGCGCCTTCTCGGCCGGCAACGCCGCCGGGCTGCTCGCGGCGACCGCCCGCGGCGGGCTGCAGTTCGCGCTGATCCTGTGGCTGCAGGGCATCTGGCTGCCGCTACACGGCTACTCCTTCGAGGACACGCCGCTGTGGGCCGGCATCTACCTGCTGCCGCTGACCATCGGGTTCCTCATCGCCGGTCCGCTCTCCGGCTGGCTGTCGGACAAGTACGGCGCGCGGCTGTTCGCGACCGGCGGCATGCTGCTGAACGCGCTGAGCTTCGGGCTGCTGCTGGCGCTGCCGGTCGACTTCTCGTACGTCGCCTTCGCCGCGCTGCTCGCCCTGAACGGGCTGTCGTCCGGGCTGTTCGCCTCGCCCAACACGACCGGGATCATGAACGCGGTCCCGGCCCGCGAGCGCGGCATCGCCTCCGGCATGCGGGCGACCTTCCAGAACAGCGGCCAGGTCATCTCGATCGGGCTGTTCTTCGGCCTGCTCACCGTCGGGCTGTCCGGCTCGCTCCCCCGGGTGCTCAAGAGCGGCCTGGTGGCGCACGGCGTCCCGCAGGCCGTGGCCGCCCACGCCGCGGCGACGCCGTCGATCGGCCCGCTGTTCGCCGCGTTCCTCGGCGACAACCCGATCAAGGGCCTGGTCGGTACGCAGACCCTGAGCTCGCTGCCCGCAGGCCAGTCGGCAACGCTGACCGGGACGAGGTTCTTCCCGACGGTGCTCGAGGGCCCGTTCCACCACGGCCTCGTGCTCGCGTTCGGGCTGGCGATCATCCTGTGCGTGCTCGCCGCCGCCGCCTCGTGGCTGCGCGGCGGGAAGTACGTCCACGTCGAGGTCGAGCCCGACGTCGCCCCGGGCCTCAGCGCGATGGAGGTCGCCAGCGGCGAGGAGCGCGAGGAGTCGGCCGCGTACGAGCTGGAGCAGGCGGCCAAGCGATGACCCTCATCGCGATCGGAGCGCTGGCCGAGCAGGCCGGTGTCTCGACGCGGACGATCCGGTACTACGAGCAGCGCGGGCTGCTGGCGCCGGCGGGACACTCGGTGGGCGGCGCCCGCCGCTACGACGAGACGAGCCTCGAGCGGCTGCTGCGGATCCGCTCGCTCGCCGAGATCCTCGGCTCCGACCTCGACGAGATCGCGCACATCCTCGCGGCCGAGGACCGGCTGACAGCGCTGCGGCGGGCGCGGGAGCGGGCCGGCGCGCAGGACACGTCCGCGGCGCGGCAGAAGCGGCTGGACGCGGCGCAGCAGATCAACGACGAGATCCGCGAGCGGATCGCGCAGCGGTCGGCGCGGCTGCAGCGGCTGCTCGACGAGTGCGAGCAGCGCGACCAGCGGTACGCCGCGCTCCGTCGCGACCTGTCCGCCCCCGCCCGCTGACCGACTCCGGCCCCGGGCGCCGTCCCCCGCCGCTCCCCTTGCGCCGAGAGTGACGTTAACGGCGCGACACCCCGCGGATCCGCCCGTTTCCGTCACTCTCGGCGAGAGTCGACGGCCCGCGGCGATGGCGGAGCCAGATGGTGCGCCGGACGACCGGCCGCGCGCCGGATCAGCGCGGCGTCGAGCGGGCGGCGATGACCGGCGCCGCGGCCTCCCTCACCTTGCGCGCCATGTCGGCGATCGCCGCCCGGGTCTCGGCCGCGGCCTCGTAGTCGGCGACCCGGTCCCGGACGACCCGCGCGGGGACGCCGACCGCGACCGCCCACGGCGGGATGTCGGCGTTGACCACGCAGTGCGCGGCGAGCACCGCGCCGCGGCCGACCGTCGTCCCCCGCAGCACGGTGACCTTGGTGCCGACCCACACGTCCGGGCCGATGCGTACGGGTGACTTCACGATGCCCTGGTCCTTGATAGGCACGTGGATGTCGGCGAAGACGTGGTCGAAGTCGCAGATGTAGACCCAGTCGGCCAGGATCGTCGTCGCGCCGAACTCGATGTCGAGGTAGCAGTTGACGGTGTTGTCCTTGCCGAACACGCACTTGCGGCCGATGTTCAGCGTCCCCTCGTGCGCGCGCAGCGCGTTGCCGGCGCCGATGTGCGACCACGCGCCGAGCACCATCCGGCCGTAGCCCTTGCGCGCGTACAGGTCGAGCCGCGGGCCGAGGAAGACGAAGCCGGTCGTCACGATGTGCGGCTTGCGCAACCGCAGCAGCAGGAACCGCCCGTAGCGCGGCAGGTAGAACCGGCCCCACGCGCGGTTCGCGACGATCCACCGCAGCGACGCGAGGGTGAACGTCCGTACCTGCGCGGGGTCGCGCGGCGGCATCCGGCGCAGCCTGCGCAGCAGCGCGCCCAACAGCTCCAGCAGCATCAGGCCGGCGCGAGCCCGGTGACCAGGGCGTTGTAGAACAGCCCGTCGGGCACGACCTTGTCGAGCACCCGGGCGTCGAGCGCGGAGAGCCGCTGCCAGCCGTGGTAGGCGAACATCGCCCAGCTCCAGCCGAGCGTCCCGGGCTTGACCGCCGACTCGAGGGTGCGCACCGGCCAGCCGAACCAGGCCGCGGTGAGCTCCTCGGTCCGTACCTCGACGTCGGTCGCGCCCGCCGCGATCGCGAGCCGCCGCAGCCGGGCCGGCGCGAAGGTGTGGATGTCGACGACAGCCTCGAGCGCTGCCGCCTCGCTCGAGGCGTCGAGCTCGGCCTTCGGGCGGATGACGTCCGCCAACCAGGGCGTACGGCCGGCCAGCTGCGCCGCCTTCCACGTCAGCCGCGAGAGCCGGCGCGCGACGTAGTCGCCGTACTCGGTCGGCTCGCCGGCGAAGACGAACCGGCCTCCGGGCCGCAGGACACGGACGACCTCGCGCAGCGCGAGCTCCACGTCGGGGATGTGGTGGAGCACCGCGTGGCCGACGACGAGGTCGAAGGTGTCGTCGTCGTAGGGCAGCGTCTCGGCGTCGGCGACGCGCCCCTCCACCTCGAAGCCGAGCCCGCGCGCGTTGCGTTGCGCGACCTCGACCATGCCGGGGCTGATGTCGGTGACGTGGCCCTCGTCGAGGACGCCGGCCTGCTTCAGGTTGAGCAGGAAGAAGCCGGTGCCGCAGCCGAGCTCGAGCGCCTTCGGGTACGGCCACCCCGCGGTGCCGGCGACCGTCTCGAACCGCTCACGGGCATAGGTGATGCAGCGCTCGTCGTAGGAGATCGACCACTTCTCGTCGTAGGTCTGGCTCTCCCAGTCGTGGTAGAGCACGTTGGCCAGCTTCGGGTTGTGGCGCGCCGCCTCGACCTCTTCCCGGGTGACGGTCATCGGTGCCCATTCCTCTTCACGCGCCGACACCGGTCTTCGCGCGAGCGCTCATCGCACCTCATCGCCCGACGAACTCCGCCTTGCCGGGACCCTTCTTGACGAACGTGTCCATCCCGATGCTGCGGTCCTCGGTCGCGAACAGCCCGGAGAACAGGGTCCGCTCGATGCCGAGCCCCGCGTCGAGCGTCGTGTCGAGGCCCTCGTCGATCGCCTGCTTCGCCGCACGCAGCGCCATCGCGGGCCCCGTCGCGTAGCGGCGCATGCGGGCGAGCGCGGCCTCGTGCACGTCGTCGGCGCCGACCACCTCGTCGACCAGCCCGATCGCGAGCGCCTCGTCGGCGCGTACGTGCCGGCCGCTGAAGATGAGGTCCTTGGCCCTCGCCGGGCCGATCAGCCGAGGCAACCGCTGGGTGCCGCCCGCGCCGGGCACGATGCCGAGCAGGATCTCCGGCTGGCCGAGCCGGGCGTTGTCACCGGCGACCCGGAAGTCGCAGCACAGCGCCAGCTCGAGGCCGCCGCCGAGGGCGTACCCGGTGACGGCGGCGACGGTCGGCTTGGGGATCTTCGCGACGGCGGTGAACGAGGCGTGCAGCGTGCCGGAGAACTCGACCATGTCGACGTACGACATCGCGGCCATCTCCTTGACGTCGGCGCCGGCCGCGAACGTCTTCTCGCCGCCGTAGACGACGACCGCGCGGACCGCCCGGTCCTTGCCCAGCTGCTCGGCGGCCTCGCGGATCTCACCCTGCAGCACCGAGTCGAGCGGGTTCATCGGCGCCCGGTCGAACCGCAGCGTCGTCACCGCGCCGCCGGTCTGCTCGTCCGGTTCCAGCCGTACGTACTGCCACTGCGCCACGGGGTCGCCTCCTTCGCCGGTGTCCGACCCTACAAGCGCCGCGGCCTGCGGCGCTGACGCGTCGCCGACGCCTCCAAGCTGACGGTTCCGCGGACGGCCCGAGCGCAGCGGCGTGGGGCTGCGTCACCTCCGGCTTCGGCTTGGAGGCGTTGACGCCAGGGGCCTCGATTAGGTTCGGGGCGGTGACCGACGTCTGGCCGGGCCGGCCGTACCCGCTCGGCGCCACCTGGGACGGCAGCGGCACCAACCTCGCCGTCCACGCCGCGTCCGACGTCACGGTCTGCCTCTTCGACGAGCTCGGCACCGAGACGCTGCTGCCGACGACGCGGACCGGTACGGTCCGGCACTGCTACCTGCCCGGGGTCGGCCCCGGCCGCCGGTACGGCTTCCGCGCCGCCGCGGACCCCCGGCTGCTGCTGAGCGACCCGTACGCGCGCCGCCTCGAGGGCGGCCTGCGCTGGGACCCGGACGTCTTCGCCCACCAGGACACCGCGGCGCACGTACCGCGGTCGGTCGTCGTCGACCCCGCGCAGGACTGGGGCGACGAGCGGCGGCCGCACCACGATCACGCCGACCGGGTGTTCTACGAGCTGCACGTCAAGGGCTTCACGCAGCTGCTCGAGGAGG
>CAJCIY010000081.1 GCA_903970495.1 Candidatus Melainabacteria bacterium
ATGAGCCGCCTCGAGGCGTACTCGCCGACCCTGCTGCCGGACCAGCTCGACCGCCGTTTCGCGGAACGGGGTGGCGCCGGCACTACCGGTTGACGGCGGCGGCCGTGGTCCGCCGCGGACGGCAGGCGCCGAGATCGGCCGCCGGACGCGAACTGGTAGCGCCGGCGGCACCGTCGGCCGTCGGCGCTTCCGCAGCCCTTGCCGGCGGTGTGACGTCACCTCACAACCCGGAATCGCCGGCGCCGGGGCGGGCATTGGCCTCCAGGTGACGACGGCGCAGCTCCACCACCAGCAGACCGCCTCGTCGCAGCGCATCTCCCGCCGCCTTGTGGTGGTGCTCGCCGTCGCCTCCGGCGTCGCCGTCGCCAACCTCTACTACGCGCAGCCGCTGCTCTCGGAGATCGCCCACGGGCTGCACGTCTCCTCCGGCAGCGCGGGGCTGCTCGTCACGCTCTCGCAGGTCGGGTACGCGCTCGGGCTGCTGTTCGTCGTCCCGCTCGGCGACCTCCTCGAACGGCGGCGGCTCATCGTCGTCGTGCTGGGCGTCGCGGTCCTGACCCTCGTCGGCGCCTCGGTGTCGCCCGACCTGCCGGTGCTCGGCGCGTTCCTGCTGCTCGGCGGCCTCACCAGCGTCGTCGCCCAGATCCTGGTGCCGTTCGCGGCGACGCTCGCCGGCGACGACGAGCGGGGCAGGGTCGTGGGCACCGTGATGACCGGGCTGCTGCTCGGCATCCTGCTGGCGCGTACGGCCTCCGGCGTGGTCGGCCAGTGGCTCGGCTGGCGCGCGGTCTACCTCGTCGCCGCGATCCCGATGGTCGCGCTGATCGTCGTGCTGCGGGCGGAGCTGCCGGTGGTCGCGCCCACCGCGCCGATGCCCTACCGGCAGGCGCTCCGCAGCGTCGCCGCCCTGCTCCGCGACCACCCGACGCTGCGGATCCGCTGCGCGCAGGGCGCCCTCGGCATGGCCGCGTTCAGCCTGTTCTGGACCACGATGGCGTTCCTGCTCGCCGGAGCGCCCTACCACTACGGCGATGCGGTCATCGGCCTCTTCGGGCTGGCCGGCGCTGCCGGCGCGCTCACCGCGGGCCGCGCCGGCCGCCTCGCCGACAAGGGCCACGCCCACCTCGCGACGCTGGCCTTCGCGGCGGTCGTCGCGGTGTCGTTCCTGCCGCTGTTCCTCGGCGCGCACCACCTGGCGTGGCTGCTCGTCGGGGTCGTCGTGATGGACGCGGGCGTCCAGGGCACCCAGGTCACCAACCAGAGCCAGGTGTACGCCCTCGACGGCGAGGCCCGCAGCCGGCTGACCGCCGCGTACATGACGCTCTACTTCGTCGGTGGCGCGATCGGCTCCGCCCTCGGGGCGGTGCTCTACTCCGCGCACGGCTGGGGCGGCGTCTGTGCCGCCGGCGCGGTGATCGGGATCCTCATGATCGGCGTCGGGTCGCAGACCAGCCGCGTCGCACGGCGGGAGCGTCTGGCAGCATCGGCGGCATGACGGCGACGCTGCTGCTGGGTGACCCGGTCTTCGACCAGGTCAAGGTCGAGCTCCGTCAGCGGATCGACGCGCTCAAGGAGCGCGGCATCACCCCGGGGCTCGGCACGGTGATCGTCGGCGACGACCCCGGCAGCCACATGTACGTGAAGATGAAGCACGAGAACTGCGCCGAGCTCGGCATCGCCAGCGTCCACGAGGAGCTGCCGGCGACGGCCACCCAGGCCGAGGTCGACGCGGTCGTCGACCGCATGAACGCCGACCCCGCCGTGCACGCGTACCTGCTGCAGCACCCGTTCCCGAAGGGTCTCGACTTCGAGGCGGCGCTGCTGCGGGTCGACCCGGACAAGGACGTCGACGGTCTGCACCCGGTCAACCTCGGCAAGCTGGTCCAGGGCGTCCGCGGCCCGCGCCCCTGCACCCCGGCGGGCGTACAGGACCTGCTCGCGCACTACGACGTCCCGGTCGCCGGGAGGCACGTGGTGATCGTCGGCCGCGGTCTCACCGTCGGCAAGGCGCTGGCGAACCTGCTGTCGCTGAAGGAGGAGCACGCCAACGCAGCGGTCACGCTGGTGCACACCGGGGTGCCCGACATCCGGCCGTACGTCGCCGATGCCGACGTCCTCGTCTCCGCCGCGGGCTCGCCCGGGATCATCACCCGGGACATGGTCAAGCCGGGGGCAGCCGTGGTGCAGACCGGCGCCGCGTTCCGCGACGGGAAGATCGCACCGGACGTGCTCGACGACGTCGCAGAGGTCGCGGGCTGGTTCGCGCCGAAGACCCGCTCGGTCGGTCCGATGACCCGCGCCCGGCTGCTGACCAACGTCGTCGAGGCGGCCGAGCGCTCCTAGTGCTCAGCCGGCGCGGCGCTCGGGATCGCGGGGCGGCTGGACGATGCCGCTCGCGATGACCTCGTTGGCCAGGCGGGTACGCCGGTTGGGACCCTCGTCGATCTCGAACTTCTGGTAGAGCCGGATCAGGTGCTGCTTGACGGCGGCCTCGGTGACGAACAGCGCTTCGGCGACCTCGCGGGTGCTGGCCGGCGTCGCGAACGCGGTCCGCGCCAACGCGGGACGGCACAGCGCCCCGAGCACGTCCAGCTCCCGGCGGGTCAGCTGCGGCGTCTCGGCGGTCGCCCCGATCTCGCGAACGGTCGTCGGGGCGTCGGCTTCGGGGACGCCCCGCAGCCTCGCGCGAACCGCCCCGAAGCTGATGACGTCGCGCGGTCCCAGGACGGCGCGGGTCACCGGCCGGCCGTTGACGAGCGTCCCGTTGCGCGAGAGCCCGAGGTCGGAGACGTAGACGTACGGGCCGCGTCGGACAAGCTCCGCGTGCAGCTGGCTGACGGTGTCGTCGGCGAGCTCCACGTCGACGCCCGGGCCCCGGCCGACCGTCGTGACCTCTGCGCGCAGCGGGATGGCCGGCGCGCCGTCGACGACGAGCTCGGGATCGTGCTCCCGCGCGTCGCGCATCGCCATGTCGAACCCCTCGTCGCTCGGACCGTACGGCGGGCCGTACCCGCTCGGCGCGCCGGGAGAAACGCAGAGTCACCTGTGAGCCGCTCCACGTGGTTGCATCGGCGCGTGACCGAGCGGCAGGCGCGTCCCTGGCTGGGCTGGGCGCTGCTGCTCGTCGTCGCCGCCGGGCTGGTCTCCGCGAGCGCGGGTGCCTGGCGGGCGGGTCTCCTCGCGGTCGGGATCGCCCTCGCGGTCGCCGCGGCGCTGCGCCTGTTCGTCCCGGGGCTGCCGCTCGGCACGCTGTCGGTCCGGACCGGATGGCTCGACGCGACGCTGCTCGGCGCCGCCGCCGCCGTGCTCCTGGTCGCCGCCCTCGCGCTGTCCTGACCGTCGCCGAGGCCGTCCGAAGTGGGCCGGATCACGCGGGTACGGTGGACGTACCTCGACGTCGAGAGATCTGGAGTCCCCGTGAGCAGTCCCGTGAAGGTCACCGTCACCGGCGCCGCCGGCCAGATCGGCTACGCCCTGCTGTTCCGGATCGCGTCCGGTCAGCTGCTCGGCCCGGACACGCCCGTGAAGCTGTCGCTGCTGGAGATCCCGCCGGCGCTCAAGGCCGCCGAGGGCACCGCGATGGAGCTCGACGACTGCGCGTTCCCGCTGCTGGCGGGCATCGACATCACCGACGACGCGAAGGCCGCGTTCGACGGCACCAACGTGGCGCTGCTCGTGGGCGCCCGCCCGCGGACCGCCGGCATGGAGCGCGGCGACCTGCTCGAGGCCAACGGCGGCATCTTCAAGCCGCAGGGCGAGGCCATCAACGCCGGCGCCGCCAGCGACGTCAAGGTGCTCGTCGTCGGCAACCCGGCCAACACCAACGCGCTCATCGCGTCGGCGCACGCGCCGGACGTGCCCAAGGACCGCTTCACCGCGATGACGCGGCTGGACCACAACCGCGCGCTCGGGCAGCTCGCGGCGAAGCTCGGGGTCGGCGTCACCGACATCACGAAGATGACGATCTGGGGCAACCACTCGGCGACGCAGTACCCCGACCTCTACACCGCGCAGGTGGGCGGCAAGCCCGCGGCCGAGCAGGTCGACGAGGCGTGGCTCAAGGACACCTTCATCCCGACGGTCGCCAAGCGCGGCGCGGCGATCATCGAAGCGCGCGGCGCCTCGTCCGCGGCCAGTGCGGCGAACGCCGCGGTCGACCACGTCTACGACTGGGTGAACGGCACCGACTGGACCTCGTGCTCGCTGCCGAGCGACGGCTCCTACGGCGTACCCGAGGGCATCATTTCGAGCTTCCCGTGCTCGGCGAAGGACGGTCGCTGGGAGATCATCCAGGGCGTCGAGATCAACGAGTTCTCGCGGTCGAGGATCGACGCCTCGGTCAAGGAGCTCACCGAGGAGCGCGACGCCGTGAAGCAGCTCGGTCTCGTCTGAGCCCGATGCGTCCGGTCAGCTGAGGGCTGCGCGCATCTCGCTGCGCAGCTGTGGGGTGAGCGCATCGCCCATCCGCGTGACGAGCAGCGCCATCTCGTAGCCGAGCAGGCCGACGTCGGCACCGCGGTCGGCGAGGACGGCGAGGCTGGAGCCGTCGCTGACCTGCATGACCAGCAGCAGCCCGCCCTCGGTCTCGACGAGCAGGTGGTGCACGTCGCCGCCCTGCAGGTGCTGCGCGGCGGCGAGCGTCATGCTGGCGAGGCCGGAGGCGATCGCGGCCAGCTGCTCGGCGTTGTCGCGGTCGAGACCGCCGGACGAGGCGAGCAGCAGACCGTCGGCGGAGACGACGACCGCCTGGCTCAGACCCGGTACGGACCGGGCGAAGCTCTCCACCAGCCAGCTGAGGCCCTCGACGTCGGTGCTCATGCGCTCTCCCCAGGCTCGCCCGTCTCGGGCTCGGTGCGGGCTCGGTTGAGCCCGGCACGGTAGGTCTGCAGCAACAGCGAGGCACGGCCCGGGTCGGGGGCGGGGACCGGCTCGGCCAGGACCTCCGGCCCTGGCTCGAAGGTCTGCACCAGGGTCGGCAGCGGTGCGCCGCCCGCCTCGCGCAGCGCCTGCTGCGGGATGCGGCGCGCGAGCGCCGTCCGGCTCGGCGCGTCCGAAGGCACCACCGTGTCGGCGTTCGGCGGGGTCGCGTCCTCGGCGGCCCACGCGTGGAGCGCGGCGGTCAGCGCCGATCCGTCGGCCTCGATCGGCCGGGCGCCTGTCGCCGGCAAGGGCGCGAGCAGCGGGTCGTCGAGCGCCAGGGCGGGGAGATCGGTGACGGCCTCCTCGTCGGCCGCGGCCGAGTCTGCGGCAAGGGGCTGCGGCGCGAACACGGCGGCGGTCGGTGGCATCGGCGCGAAGAGCGGGTCCGGATCCGGCTCCGACGTCGGGGTCACGCCGGCCTCGGGCGCCTCGTCGACGGTGTCGTGTCCCGCGCCGGGCCTGCCGGTCTCGTCGGCCGGGACGAGACCCGCGGTGGGCGGCGTCGCCCACAGGTCGTCGTCGGCCGTGCCGCCCTCGTCGTCGGGGAGGGGTGTCGGGGCGAACAGCGTGCTGCCGGCGTTGTCGTGCTTGGCGTCCACCGCGAGCTCGTTGCGGCGCATCCGCGCGGCGTCGGCCGGTGCGCGGCGGGGGGCGCGGCGGCCGGGAAGCGTGCTCGGCGCGGTGCCCGACGCTGGTGCAGGGCGTGCGGCGGCGGGGACAGCCGTCTCGCGGACGACGACGGCCGCCGGCAGGTCCACGTACGCGATGAGCCCGCTGCGGCCGCCCTCGCGCGCACCGAGGGTGACCTGCAGGTTGTGGCGACCGGCCAGCCGGCGTACGACGGGGAAGCCCAGCGTCGCGCCGACCTGCTCCTCGTCGTCGTTGCTGTGCAGCATCGCGTTGTGCTCGGCGAATCGCGCCGCCGTCATGCCGATGCCCTCGTCGGCGACCCAGAGCCGCAGCCCGCCGTCGCCGTACGGGGCGGAGCCGACGTTGACCCGGCTCTCGGGCGGCGAGCAGGCGAGCGCGTTGTCGAGCAGCTCGGCGAGCAGGTGGGCGACGTCGCTGACGACGTGGCCGGCCACGGCGCTGCCGGCACCGACGCTGACGTCGACCCGCGCGTACTGCTCGACCTCGGCGGCGGCACCGCGGAGCAGCTCGGCCACCGGGACGGGCTGCGCGAAGCCCCGGCTGCTCGCCGGGGCGCCGGCCAGCACGAGCAGGTTCTCGGCGTTGCGGCGCATGCGCGTGGCGAGGTGGTCGAGGGCGAACAGCCCGGCGAGGACGTCCGGGTCGCGCTCGTCGCGCTCGAGCTCGTCGAGGGTGGCGAGCTGCCGGCCGATGAGGCTCTGGTTGCGCCGGGCGAGGTTGGTCATCAGTGCGTACGAGGTCTGCCGGCGCGCGAGGGTCAGCTCGGCCTGCCGGGCCCGCTCGCGGGACTCCTCGACCGCGGGGTCGGGCTCCAGGGTCCGGGCGGCGGGGGCCGCGGGTGGCGGGGCGAAGACCGGGACCGGGACGTCGCGGCGCCAGGCCAGCGAGGTGGCGATAGCGACGCCGAGCAGTGCGACGCCGTGATCGAGCACCGTCGTCCACGGGTGGGCGGCGGCGCCCGGCGCGAACACCAGCCCCGGGTCGACGATCGCGGGCACGACCAGCGCCGCCACCTCGGCCACGAGCATGACGAGCAGCAGCTCGAGGTCCTGGTAGAGCGCGACGAGCGCGAGCACGAACAACGGCTGCAGGTGCGCCTCACCGCCACCTGCCAGGTGCGTGAAGCCGTACGAGGACCAGGCGAGCCCGAGGACGATGGCGTGCGAGCGCGCCCAGGTCGGCGTCAGGAAGCGGGCGGAGAGGACCGCCAGCAGGATGGGGAGCGCGACCACGACCGACTCGCCGACGAGGTGGCGGTCCACGCCGACCAGCAGGACGGCCGGGACGTGCAGCGCGAGCACCGCGATCAGCAGGCGGTGCCGCGACTCGCGTACGGCCGCCGGCAGCGTGGGCACGTGTCGCAGCGAGAAGCGGGTGGGCCCGGCGTGTCCGGTGCGCGCCGGCGCCTCCGGCACCGGCGCGGTGCGCGGGGGAGCGCTCGCCACCATCGATCCGCCTCTCGACGTGCAGGAGCTCGGCCCCGACCCCCGAGGTCGGTCCGGGTCGGTCGTCCCGGCTCGGGAGTGATCGGCGGAGCCGGGTCGCACCTGTAGCGGCCGCTAGCCTGTGCCGGTGACCACCTGGCTCTCGCTGGCGGTCGTGGCAGTGCTGATCCTCATCGAGGCCGTGTTCGTCGCCGCGGAGATCAGCCTGGTGTCGCTGCGGGACAGCCAGGTCGACGCCCTCGCGGAGGCGAGCGTCCGCGGGCGGCGGGTGGCCCGCCTGGTGTCCGACCCGAACCGGTTCCTGGCCTCGGTGCAGATCGGCGTGACGCTGACCGCGCTGCTGTCCTCCGCGTTCGGCGCGATCACGCTGTCGTCCGCGCTCGGTCACCGGCTGCGGCACGCCGGCCTCGCGAAGACCTTCGCCGACGTCCTCGCCTTCCTGATCGTGACCGTCGTCATCTCGCTCGTGACCCTGGTGGTCGGCGAGCTCGCGCCGAAGCGGCTGGCGCTGCAGCGCGCGGAGCGGACGGCGTTGGCTCTCGCCGGCCCGTTGGACCGCATCGCGCAGTTCAGCCGTCCCCTCATCTGGTTCCTGTCGAAGGCGACCGACGGGGTCGTACGCCTGTTCGGTGGCGACCCCGACGTCAGCCGCGCGGCCATCACCGAGGAGGAGCTGCGCGGGCTGGTCGCCGCCCACGAGTCGCTCAGCGGCGAGGAGCGGCGGCTGATCGACGAGGTGTTCGCCGCCGGTGAGCGGACCGTCCGCGAGGTGATGGTGCCGCGCACGGAGGTGGAGTTCCTGGACGGCGACCTGCTCGCGGCGACGGCCGCCCGCGAGGTGCTGGCGCAGCCGCACTCGCGCTACCCGGTGGTCGGTGAGTCCTACGACGACGTGCTCGGCTTCGTCCACGTTCGCGACCTGTACGCGGTCCCCGCGAGCAGCCGGTCGGCTCGGGTCCGCGACGTCACCCGGCCGGTCAAGCTGCTGCCCGGCACCAAGACGGTGCTGCCGGCCATGTCCGAGATGAGGCGGGAGGGTGCCCACCTCGCGATCGTGGTCGACGAGTACGGCGGCACCGCCGGCATCGTCACCCTCGAGGACCTGATCGAGGAGGTCGTCGGCGAGATCCACGACGAGTACGACACCGCTGCGCGTGCACCGCGGACGCTGCGCGGCGGTGACCTCGACGTCGACGGGCTGCTCAACCTGGAGGACTTCGCCGAGACCACGGGCGTCGTGCTGCCCGACGGCCACTACGAGACCGCGGCCGGCTACCTCGTCGCGAGCCTCGGCCGGCTGCCGGAGGTGGGCGACGCGGTCGTGCTCGCGGGCGACGCCGAGGACGACGAGCGCGAGGACCGCGACCTGCGGGCGGTCCGGCTCACGGTCACGAAGGTCGACGGCCGCCGGGTCGAGCGCCTGCGGGTGAGCCGGGTGCCGTTGGATGACCCGACCGCCGTCGACGGCTGAGCCTGCCGGGCATCCGCAGGCGACCTGGGAGGATGCCCGGCGTGAGCGACGAGCGCCCCCGGATCCTGAGCGGGATCCAGCCGACCGGAGTCGGCTCCCACCTCGGGAACTACCTCGGTGCGGTCAAGCGCTGGGTGTCGCTGCAGGACGGCTACGACGCGTTCTACTTCATCCCCGACCTGCACGCCATCACGGTGCCGCACGACCCGGCCGCGCTGCGCCGCCGGACCCTCGAGGCGGTCGCCGAGCTGATGGCGGTCGGGCTCGACCCGAAGCGGGCGACGCTCTTCGTCCAGTCGCACGTCCCGGAGCACGCGCAGCTCGGCTGGGTGCTGGGCTGCATCACGGGCTTCGGGGAGGCGTCCCGGATGACGCAGTTCAAGGACAAGGCGGCCCGCGACGACCTCGGCACGGCGACGGTCGGCCTCTTCAGCTACCCGATCCTGCAGGCTGCGGACATCCTGCTGTACGGGGCCGACGAGGTGCCGGTCGGCAGCGACCAGAGCCAGCACGTCGAGCTCACCCGCGACCTCGCGCAGCGCTTCAACAGCCGCTTCGGTCCGACCTTCACGGTGCCGAAGCCCACGGTGATGGCCGAGACCGCACGCATCGCCGACCTGCAGGACCCGGCGAAGAAGATGAGCAAGTCGCTGCCACCGGCCGGCACCGTGCTCGTCATGGACGCGCCGGCCACCACCCGCAGGAAGATCATGCGCGCGGTGACCGACACCGGCAGCGAGGTCCGCGCGGCCGACGACAAGCCCGGCGTCACGAACCTGCTCGGCATCCTCAGCGCGCTGACCGCGACGCCGGTCGCGGCGCTCGAGGAGCAGTTCGCGGGCAGTGGCTACGGCGACTTCAAGCGGGCGGTCGCCGACGCCGTGGCGGCCGAGCTCGAGCCGGTGCAGGAGCGGTACGCCGCGCTGCTCGCCGACCCCGCCTTCCTGGGCGACGTCCTCGCCGACGGTGCGGACCGCGCGCGGTCGGTGGCGCGCGAGACGCTGGCCCGGGCGTTCGACGCCGTCGGCTTCCTGCCGCCGGCCGGGGCTGCGCGCTGGTGACGCGCCGCGACATCGGCGTCGCGCTCGGTCTGCCCGAGCCGATCTGCTCGCAGCTGCAGAGCTGGCGGGAGAAGCTCGGCGACCCGAGCGCGCGCCGGATAGTGCCGCACGTGACGCTGCTGCCTCCGACGGCGATCCGCAGCGAGCGGATGGCCGACGTCGAGGAGCACCTGCGCCGGGTCGCCGCGGAGATCAGTCCCTTCACGGTACGGCTGCGCGGGTCCGCCACGTTCCGGCCGGTCTCGCCGGTGGTCTTCGTCCCGCTCGTGCAGGGCATCGGCGAGTGCGAGCTGCTCGCCGAGGCCGTGCGCACCGGGCCGCTCGCGCGGGCGCTGCGGTTCCCGTACCACCCGCACGTGACGGTGGCCCAGGACGTACCCGACGAGGCGCTCGAGCGCGGCTATCAGGAGCTCGCCGGCTACGACGCCTCGTTCCGTGCCTGGGGACTGCAGCTGTTCGAGCAGGACGAGAACCGGGTGTGGCGGCCGCAGCGGGACTTCCCGTTCGGGCACGCGACGGTCGGCCCGGTCGCCCGGCCGGAGGGCTGGTAGGTCGCCGCAGGCGGGGTAGGGCGCGCCGCGTGACACGGATCAAGACGGTGGTGTCCGCGGTGGTCGCGTGGGTCAAGGCGCTGCTGCTGGCGGTGCGGGCCAAGCGGCCGATTGTCGACCACCTGTTCCAGGCGGCGAGCCGGTACTCGCGTGACCAGGGCGGCCGGGTCACCAGCGTCATCACGCTGCCGGGCTTCCTGTCGTTCTTCCCGATCCTCGGCCTCGCGCTGTCGATCGCCGGGTTCGTCTCGCACTACGACCACCACGCCCAGGCGCAGATCACCAAGGCCATCGGGAGCTACTTCCCGGGGCTGAACCTCGACATGCTGGTCACCTCGATCACCGAGCACCGCACCTCGACGGGCGTGATCTCGCTCATCGGCCTGGTGGTGTCCGGCCTCGGGCTGATCACCACGCTGCGCGGGGCGCTGCGCTCGCTGTTCCACCTGCCGCAGAAGGCGGGCAACGTCGTCCTCACCAAGGGCAAGGACCTGCTGACGCTGGCCTCGATGGGTCTAGCGGTCATCGCGTCGTTCGCGCTGACCGGAGCGGCGACCTCGGCCACCACGGTGCTCGCCCACCACGTCGGATTCCTGCAGGGCACCGTGGTCCGGGTGCTGCTGCAGATCGCCGCGTACGTCGTCGCGGTCGCCGCCGACACGCTGCTGTTCGCCGTGGCCTTCACGCTGCTGCCCCAGGTGGAGTCGCGGCTGTGGGACACCCTCGACGGGGCGCTGTTCGCCGGCATCGGGTTCGTCATCCTGCAGTCCGTCGGCGCGATCTACCTGCAGCGCACGACCAGCAACCCGCTGTACGGCAGCTTCGCCGTCGCGATCGGCCTGCTGGTCTGGACCAAGCTCGTCGCACAGCTGTTCGTGTTCGCCGCCGCCTGGGCGGTGACCGCGCCGTACGAGTCGGACACCCCGCCGTCGGCGACGGCGCTCGAGCCGACCGGGGTGCCCGCGGTCGCGATGCCCGACGAACCGACGCTCAGCCGCCGGCAGCACGCGGCCGCCGCCGGCGCCGGCACCGCCGCGTTCGGGGCGGTCGCCGGGCTCGCCGTGGTCATCGGCGCCCGGGCGGTGCGCACCGCCTGGCCGAAGCGGCCGGGCTAGGCCCTCGGGGCCTCAGGCGGGCGGCAGCGGGACCGCGTACGTCGCCCCCGGCACCGTCTGCTGCGAGCCGACGACGGTGAGGGCGGCCCGGTTCAGCACCAGCATCGAACCGGCGGCGCGCGGGGTGGCGAACGCCAGCCACCCGCCAGCCCGCCGTCCGGGCTCGGCGCCGTCGAACGGGGTCAGGTCCGCGGGCGCCCTCGTCGCGGTCACCACCGCGCCGGCCGCGGTCAGGACGGTGATCTCCGACGGCGACACGCCGGTCCCGAAGCGCGTCCCCGCGGTGGCGGAGATCTCGACGAGCAGCTCGCCGCCGTCGCGGTCGACGTCCTGCACGGTCACGACGTTCCCGGAGACCGGGTCGGTCGCCGTGCGCCCGACGGCCACCGCGCCGGTCGGCGGTGGGGACGCCGCCCGGCCCGCGTGGCCGGCGTGGCACGCGGCGAGCAGCAGCGGCGCGAGCAGCAACGCGGCGCGGCGGCTGCGGGCCGGGGTCAGGGCCACGAGCGCTGCCGGAAGCGGCGGGCGAACCGGGCGCGCCGCCGCCGC
>CAJCIY010000082.1 GCA_903970495.1 Candidatus Melainabacteria bacterium
TCACCGGCAGCGGCATCGGCGAGCGGGCGACCGTCGGCCCGTACGCGCACCTCCGCGCCGGCACCGTGCTCGGGGCGGGCGCCAAGGTCGGGGCGTTCGCCGAGACCAAGAACGCCGAGCTCGGGGCAGGCGCCAAGGTCCCGCACCTGGCGTACGTCGGCGACGCGACCGTCGGCCCGCGGGCGAACGTCGGCTGCGGCACCGTCGTCGCCAACTACGACGGCGTGGCCAAGCACCGCACGACCATCGGCGCCGACGCGAAGATCGGGTCCAACAACACCCTCGTGGCGCCCGTGACGGTGGGCGAGGGCGCGTACACCGGCGCCGATGCCGTCATCCGGGAGGACGTGCCGGCCGGGGCGCTGGCGTACAGCGAGAACCGACAGGTGACGCGGGAGGGGTGGGCGCGCGACAATCGGCCTGCACCGCCGGCCGCACCCCTTCCCCCCACGACCGACGCCACCGAGCCCACAGTGCCCGATCCAGCCGAGGGGACCGCATGACCAGCGGACGCAAGATCGACAGCGAGAAGAACCTGATGGTCTTCTCGGGTCGCGCCTACCCCGCCCTGGCGGAGGACGTCGCCGCCTGCCTCGGCGTGACGACCGTCCCCACCGCCGCGTACGACTTCGCCAACGGTGAGATCTTCGTGCGCTTCGAGGAGTCCGTCCGCGGCTGCGACGCCTTCGTGATCCAGTCCCACACCACCCCGATCAACCAGTGGGTGATGGAGACGCTGGTGATGGTCGACGCGCTCAAGCGGGCGAGCGCCAAGCGGATCACCGTCGTCGCGCCGTTCTACCCGTACGCCCGGCAGGACAAGAAGCACCGCGGCCGCGAGCCGATCAGCGCGCGCCTGATCGCCGACCTGTTCAAGACCGCCGGCGCGCACCGGCTGATGACCGTCGACCTGCACACCGCCCAGATCCAGGGGTTCTTCGACGGCCCGGTCGACCACCTGTTCGCGCTGCCGCTGCTCGCCGAGCACATCGAGCAGACCCTCGACCTCGACCGCGTCACCGTCGTCTCGCCGGATGCGGGCCGCGTCCGGGTCGCCGAGCGCTGGACCGACCGGCTCGGCAGCCCGCTGGCGATCATCCACAAGCGGCGCGACCCGCGGGTGCCCAACGAGGTCAAGGTCAACGAGGTGGTCGGTGACGTCGCCGGCCGCGTCTGCATCCTGGTCGACGACATGATCGACACGGCGGGGACGATCACCAAGGCGGCCGACGCGCTGTTCGACAACGGCGCCGCCGACGTGATCATCGCGGCGACGCACGGCGTGCTGTCCGGCCCGGCCATCGACCGCCTGAAGAACTGCCGCGCCTCGCAGGTGGTCATCACCAACACGCTTCCGATCGCCGACGACCAGATGTTCGACAAGCTGACCGTCATGTCGATCGCCCCGCTGCTCGCGTCTGCGATCCGCGAGGTGTTCGAGGACGGATCCGTGACCAGCCTGTTCGACGGAGACGCGTAGGCGTCGACCGTGTCAGGCGGACGCGTAGGCGTCGACCGTGTCAGGCGGATGCGTACCTCTCCGAGGCGGTCGGCGTGCGAGGGGGCGGGAGCGGGCCGGTATGCTCACGTCCCAGTCGGCCGGTGTGCTCTGCGCCCGCGCCGCGACACCTGAGCGGTTCCCTCCGGGGCGCCGCCGGCCGTGACCCGGCCTGCCGCCTGCTACGTATGGAGTGAGACCCAGTCGTGTCCGAGACATTGCTCGTCGCCGAGAAGCGCACCGAGTTCGGCAAGGGCGCCGCGCGCCGCGTGCGCCGCGCCAACAAGGTGCCCGCCGTCATCTACGGCCACGGCACCGACCCGGTGCACATCTCGCTGCCCGGCCACGACCTGATGATGGCGCTCAAGCACGGCGGTGCGAACGCGCTGCTGACCCTCTCGGTCGACGGCGACGAGCAGCTCGCGCTGCCGAAGTCGGTCACCCGCGACCCGATCAGGGGCTTCCTCGAGCACGTCGACCTGGTCCTCGTACGCCGCGGCGAGAAGGTCAAGGTCGACGTCTCCATCTCGCTGACCGGCGAGTCCGACCGCGAGGTCCTGGTCACCCAGCCCGTCCTCGTCATCGAGGTCGAGGCCGAGGCCACGCACATCCCGACCGGCTTCGAGGTCGACCAGACCGAGCTCAAGGCCGGCGACAACGTCACCGCCTCGCAGGTCGAGCTGCCCAGCGGCGTCACGCTGCTGTCCGACGAGGACCTCATCGTGGTCTCGGCGCAGGCCGCCCCGACCGCGGAGGCCATGGAGGCCGAGCTCGCCGAGGCGGAGGCCGAGGCCGGCATCGAGCCGACCGTGGCCGACGAGCCCGCCGACGCCGAGGGCGGCGACGGCGAGACCTCCTCCGAGGAGTAGGTGGACGGCGAGCGCTGGCTCGTCGTCGGTCTGGGCAACCCCGGCGCCGAGTACGCCGCGACCCGCCACAACGTCGGCTTCCTGGTCGCGGACCTGCTCGCCGAGCGGGCGGGCAGCCGCTTCAAGGCACACCGGGGCCGCGCCGCCGTGTGCGAGGCCCGGGTGGCCGGTGTGCCGGCCGTGGTCGCCAAGCCGCTGACGTACATGAACGACTCCGGTGGTCCGGTCTCGTCGGTGTCGGCGTTCTACAAGGTCCCGCCCGAGCGGCTGGTCGTGGTCCAGGACGAGATCGACCTGCCGTTCGCGACGCTGCGGGTCAAGCTCGGCGGCGGCGACAACGGCCACAACGGCCTGAAGTCGCTGCGGCGCTCGCTCGGCACCGGTGACTGGTTCCGCGTACGCGTCGGGGTCGGCCGGGGCGGTGGCCGCACCAATGTCGCGACCCACGTGCTCAAGGGCTTCGCGCCGAACGAACGCAAGGAGCTGCCGTTCCTGATCGACCGCGCGGCCGACGCCGTCGAGTCGCTGCTGACCGACGGGCTCGAGCGGACGCAGAACGCCTACAACACCTGAGCGCTAGGGTCGGGCAGTCCGACCGCCTGAGGGAGCCCCGTGAGCGAGCAGCCCGTGCAGCAGACCGCTCCGACGAGCGGAGCCGTCCAGGTCGCGGTGTCGACGACGTTCGACGTCCCCGGCTACACCATCACCCAGTACCGCGGCGCCTGCTACGGCCTGGTCGTCCGGTCGATGGGCCTGGCGAAGGGCATCGGTGCCTCGTTCAAGGCGCTCGCCGGCGGTGAGGTCTCGCAGTACACGCGCCTGCTCGAGGACAGCCGGCGGCATGCGCTCGACCGCATGATGGAGAACTGCCAGGCGCTCGGGGCGAACGCCGTCGTCGGGATGCGCTTCGACTCCAGCGAGATCGGCCAGCAGCTCACCGAGATCGTGGCGTACGGCACCGCCGTCGTCGTGGTGCCCGCGAGCTGAGGCCACCCGATGGTCGTCGCGGTGCTCGTCGTCGTCGTCCTGGTCGTGCTCTTCGTGGCCAGCCTGTTCGTGGGTCGCTACCGCGAGGCCCGCGTGCCGGCCGGTGACTGGCGGCGTACGGACGAGGTGTTCGTCGACCCGAGCACGAGCCGCCGGATGCGGGTGTGGGTGGACCCGCAGGACGGCTCGCGGCACTACGTCGCCGAGGGCGAGCAGCCCGGCCACGCCTGACCTGTCCGTACCGTTGCTCGCCCGGACGACCGCGCGCACGGACAGGTCGGCTGTTCCGAGGACCGCGGCGTCGGAGCGGCGACGTACGCTGGTCACAGACCCCCGGCCGACGGCCGATCGGGGTCTTCTGTGCTGTCTGCCTAGGGAAGGCGCTCCATGCCCACGCCCCCGCTCGCCCCGCTGCTCGACCTCGTCGTCGCCGACCCCGCCCTCGCCGGCGCGCTGGCCGCCGTCGGCCGGGAGCGGACCTACGACCTGGTGGCACCACCCGGCGTACGCCCCTTCGCGGTCGCCGCGATCGCCGCCCGCCGGCCTGTCCTCGCCGTCGTGGCCACCGGCCGCGAGGCCGACGAGCTGACCGCCGCGCTGCAGGCGCTGCTGCCCGAGAGCGCGGTCGCGATGTTCCCGTCCTGGGAGACGCTGCCGCACGAGCGGCTCAGCCCCCGCGCGGACACCGTCGGCCGCCGGATGGCGGTGCTGCGGCGGCTTGCCCACCCCGGCGACGAGCCGCTGCAGGTCGTCGTCTGCCCGGTCCGATCGGTGCTGCAGCCGATGCTGCCCGGCCTCGGCGAGGTCCTCCCGATCTCGCTCCGGGTCGGCGACGCCACCGACCTCGACGACCTGGTCGAGCGGCTCGCGGAGCTCGCGTACGTCCGGGTCGACCTGGTCGAGCGGCGCGGCGAGTTCGCGGTGCGCGGCGGGCTGCTCGACGTCTTCCCGCCGACCGAGGAGCACCCCGTGCGGGTCGAGCTCTTCGGCGACGATGTTGAGGAGATCCGGAGCTTCGCCGTCGCCGACCAGCGCACCATCGCGCCGGTCGCCCGCCTCGACGCGCCGCCCTGCCGCGAGCTGCTGCTCACCGCCGACGTCCAGCAGCGCGCCAAGACGCTGCTCGCCGAGCACCCGGAGCTGGCCGACATCCTCGGCCGGGTCTCCGAGGGCATCGCCGTCGAGGGCATGGAGGCCCTCGCGCCGATCCTCACGTCGAGCCCGCTCGGGCTGCTGACCGACCAGCTCCCCGACGGCATGCACGTCGTGGTGTGCGACCCCGAGCGCGTACGCACCCGGGCGAGCGAGCTGGTCCGCACCGGCGCCGAGTTCCTCGCGGCCAGCTGGTCTGCGGTCGCCTCGGTCGGCGGCGGCGCGGACGGCGCCGGCGGGTCGGCACCGGTCGACCTCGAGCCCGCTGCGTACCGGGAGCTGTCGGAGGTCGCGGAAACCGCAGCGGTGCACGGGATCCCGTGGTGGTCGGTGGCGCCGTTCGGTGACGGCGACGCCGTCGACGCCCAGCCCGCGGCGGCGCTGCGCGGCGACGGCGAGGCGATCGCCGCGTACGTCGGAGACCTGGCCGTGCCGGTCGTGATCACCGCACCGGGCCACGGCAGCGCGGTCCGCATCGCCGAGATGCTCTCGGGCGCCGACGTCGCCGCGACCAGCGTCGAGGCGCTCGCCGGGGTCACCGGCGTCCAGACGCTGCCGGCGCAGCTGGTCCACGGCTTCATCACGCCGCGGGTCGCGATCCTCACCGAGTCCGACCTGCTCGGCACCCGCAACGTCATCGGCGGCGGCAAGCTCCCCGGCCGGCGGCGCGGCGTCGTCGACCCGCTGACCCTCAAGCCCGGCGACCCGGTGGTCCACGAGACCCACGGGGTCGGCCGCTACGTCGAGATGGTCCAGCGCACCGCCGCGGGCGCGACCCGCGAGTACCTCGTGCTCGAGTACGCCGCACCCAAGCGCGGCCTGCCCGGCGACCGCG
>CAJCIY010000083.1 GCA_903970495.1 Candidatus Melainabacteria bacterium
TCGGTTCTCGGCTCGGTTCTCGGCTCGGTTCTCGGCTCGGTTCCCTGCTCAGAGCGCGGCGGCGAGCTCGCCCACCGTGAGGTCCGGCACGTACGCGTCGGTGAGCCCGGAGATCACGCCGCACTCGACGCAGCGGGCCGCGAGCGCCAGCCAGCGCACCCGCGCCGGCCCGTCGCCCTTGTCGGGGTCGACGGCGTGCAGTCCGACGGCCAGCTCGACGATCGAGGTGCCGCAGGCCGTGCAGGCGTACATCGGCGGGTAGTTCCAGTGCGACTCGCTGTCGAGCAGGTGACGGGTGGTGCCGCAGGCGACGCAGCGGTGCCGGCTGATGCCCTGCCCCGGGTCGGCCTCCGCGTAGAACCAGGTGCCTGCGTCCGGTCCGGTGCAGCACAGCTGCTGGGTGTGCTGCACCTCCGGGCAGCCGGCCAGGCCGTGCAGGAAGGTGCGCAGGTCGTCGGCGTCCTCACCGACAGGTCCCAGCTCGAGGCTCGTGTGCAGCGTCACGCAGCAGGGATCGGGTCACCTCGTGCGGTTCTTGACCGCCGAACCGGTGAGATCAGTCGGAGCTGCCGGCCTCGGAGCCGCTCGCCTCGGCGGCGCTGCCGTTGCCGCCGCGACCGCGGCCACCCCGACGGCGCCGGCGACGCGGTGCGCCGTCCTCGCCGGTCCCGCCCGCCGTGCTCTCGCCCGGTCCGGTCGCCGGCGCGGCCGTCGCCGCCGTTGCCGTCGTGGCGTCGGCCGTCGCGGCGGCGATCGCCGCCCCCCCGCCACGCGTGCGGTTCCGGTTGCGGCTGCGGGCCGGCCGGTCCCTCGACGGGCGCTCCGACTCGCGCCGCGGGGCCGCGGCTGTGGCGGGCTTGCGGGCGCCTCGACCCGTCTCGCCGAGGTCCTCGACCTGCTCGGAGTCGAGACCGGTGCGGGTGCGCGAGGCGCGCGGCAGGCGACCGGTCGTCCCGGCCGGGATGTCCATGGCCTCGAACAGGTGCGGCGAGGTCGAGTACGTCTCGGGCGGGTCGGCGAACGGCAGGTCGAGCGCCCGGTTGATCAGCGCCCACTTGTGCAGCTCGTCCCAGTCGACGAACGTCACCGCGGTGCCGCTGGCGCCCGCGCGGCCCGTACGCCCGATGCGGTGGAGGTAGGTCTTCTCCTCGTCGGGGCACTGGTAGTTGATCACGTGCGTGACGCCCTCGACGTCGATGCCGCGGGCGGCGACGTCGGTGGCGACCAGGATGTCGATCTTGCCGGCACGGAACGCGCGGAGCGCCTGCTCGCGCTGGCCCTGGCCGAGGTCGCCGTGGACGGCGCCGGAGGCGAACCCACGGTCGGCGAGGTCGTCGGAGACCTTCTGGCAGGTGCGCTTGGTCCGGCAGAAGATCATCGCCAGCCCGCGACCCTCCGCCTGCATGATCCGGGCGACGACCTCGAGCTTGTCCATCGCGTGGGCGCGGAAGACGAACTGGGAGGTGGTCGGGACGGTGCGCGACTCGTCGGGCATCTCGGCGCGGACATGGGTCGGCTGCACCAGGAAGCGGCGGGCGAGCGTGACCACGGGGCCGGGCATCGTCGCGGAGAAGAGCATGGTCTGGCGGCCCTCGGCGACAGTGCGGGCGAGGATCCGCTCGACGTCGGGCAGGAAGCCCAGGTCGAGCATCTCGTCGGCCTCGTCGAGCACCAGCATCCGGATGCCGGTGAGCGAGAGCTTGCCCTGCTGGCAGAGGTCGAGCAGCCGGCCGGGGGTGCCCACCACGACCTCGACGCCCTTGTTGAGGGCCTCGACCTGCGGCTCGTAGGAGCGGCCGCCGTAGATCGCGAGCACCTTGACGCCGCGGGCGACGCCGGCCTTGGTGAGGTCGCTGGCGACCTGGACGCAGAGCTCGCGCGTGGGGACGACGACCAGCGCCTGGGGCGGCAGGTCCGGTCCGGCCCCGACCTCGACCCGCTCGAGCAGCGGGATGCCGAAGGCGAGCGTCTTGCCGGTGCCGGTGCGGGCCTGCCCGATGATGTCGCTGCCGTTCAGGGCGATCGGCAGCGAGAGCGCCTGGATCGCGAACGGCGTGAAGATGTTCATGCCGTGCAGCGCCTCGAGCGTCTCGGGCCGCACGCCGAGGCTGGCGAACGTCACTTCCTCGGGAAGGTCGTCCTGGGTCACGTCGGGGGTGATGTCGACGTCGGTGGTGGTGTCAGCGGTGATGGGACGGGCTCCTGGTCTGCCACGAAGCGTGGCGGCGACCTGCCTCCACGCGCATTACCTGCGCCGCGCTGCGTCAGCGGCGGTTCACGGCGACCGCGCGCATACGAGCTGCGGCGCGCCGATCTACGCCAGATGGTACGACACGCGGCGCGCCACTACCGTGCCGCCGTGCCCGCGTCCACCTCGCCCGCCGTCCTCGCCGACCTGCTCGGGGCGCTCGCGTACGGCGAGCTGACCGCCTTCCAGCGCCTGGCCGCCGACTCGAGCCTCGCGGCGAGCGTCGCGGATGCAGCTTCCCTCGGCGCGATGGCGGTCGCCGAGTACGGCCACTACGCGGTCCTCACCCGGCACCTCGCCGACCGCGGCGTCGACCCGGGCGCGGCCATGGCGCCGTTCGTCGCGCCGCTCGACGCGTTCCACCAGCAGACCGCGCCGGCCGACTGGCTGCAGAGCGTCGTGAAGGCCTACGTCGGCGACGGCATCGGCACCGACTTCTACCGTGAGGTCGCCGTCTTCGTGGACCCGCCGACCCGCGCGGTGATCGAGGAGGTGTCGGCCGACACCGGGCACGCCGCCTTCGCCGTGGAGCACGTCCGCGCCGCCATCGAGGCCGACCCCACGCTGCGGGGACGGCTGGCGCTGTGGGCGCGGCGGCTGGTCGGCGAGGCACTGACGCAGGCGCAGCGGGTCGCGGTCGAGCGCGAGGCGCTCACCGACCTGCTGGGCTCGGCCACCGACCTCGCGGAGATCGGCGCCGTGTTCGGCCGCATCGTGGCGGCACACGAGGAGCGCATGGTCGCCCTCGGTCTCGCGTCC
Organism: Candidatus Melainabacteria bacterium; assembly: GCA_903970495.1. Taxonomy (GTDB): domain Bacteria; phylum Actinomycetota; class Actinomycetes; order Mycobacteriales; family CAJCIY01; genus CAJCIY01. The sequence goes on from CAJCIY010000083.1 coordinate 3,008, forward strand.
TGACCAGCCCTCGCGTCCTGACTAGCGGCGGGTGAGCTGACCGCCGCGGCGGGAGACCAGGACGACGAGCCCGGCGGCGACGGCGACCTCGAGGATGATGCTGATGAAGCCGAGGCCGAGCAGGGCGCCCACGATGCCGCCGACGAACGCACCGCCGAGGCCGATGCCGAAGGTCAGCCCGAGCGACATCGGGTTGGGGCCGGGGACGACGAGGCGCCCGAGGCCGCCGATGATCAGGCCGGTGATGACGAGGCTGATGAGGTATCCGATGAAGCCCATGCGCGGGAGATGCCCGTCCCGCGGGCTCTCACGCTGAGAGCCGGCTGATCAGCCGCTGAAGGTGCGCCTCCGGCGAGGTCAGGCGCCGAAGCCCACCCGGCGGTCGTGCGCGTCGGCGATCTCGACGTAGGCCAGGGTCGCGGTCGGCACGATCACGCGACGGCCCTTCTCGTCGGTCAGCTGCAGCACACCGGTCTTGCCGGTGAACGCCGCGGACACGGCCGCCTCGACCTCGTCCGGGGTCTGCGTGCTCTCGAGGCTCAGCTCACGAGCCGTGTTCTGCACGCCGATCTTGACCTCCACCGCGGGCCTTCCTGTCGTAGCGATAACGCGTCCTGCCCGACCCTAACCGGGGCCGGCGGCGCTCACTCCCGAGCCGCGTACGCCCTCGGCGAACGCGCTCAGTCACATGCTTCGCACCGCGAGCGGCGCTCAGTCACATGCTTCGCACCGCGAGCGGCACTCAGTCGACCTTCGGCGAGCCGGAGATGCCCCGCCAGGCCAGCCCGGCCAGCAGGTCGGCCGCCCGGTCGATCGGCACCGTCACCTGGCCGCCCTCGGCCAGCCACCAGCGCGCGGCGACCTCGGCCATCCCGGCCAGCCCGACCGACAGAAGTCGCGCCTCGTCGATCCCCGCGCCGGTGTCGGCCCCGATCGTCAGCGCGATCTCCTCGACCGCCTCGCGCATCATCCGCTCGACCCGGTCGGCCACCTGCGGCTCGCTGCGCAGGTCTGACTCGAACACCAGCCGGTGCAGCCCGTCGCCGGCGACGAAGCCCAAATACGCCCGGACCGTCGCCCCGACCCGCGCGCGGTTGTCGGTGGTCGAGGCGAGCGCCTCGCGCACCGCCCGTACCAGCTCGTCGGCGGCCCGGTCGAGCAGCGCGAGGTAGAGCTCGAGCTTGCCCGGGAAGTGCTGGTACAGAACGGGTTTCGAGACCCCCGCCCGGTCGGCGATGTCGTCCATCGCCGCAGCGTGGTAGCCCTGCTCGACGAAGGCGTCTCGGGCCGCGTCGAGCAGCTGCGCCCGCCGCGCCGAGCGCGGCATCCGCGTGCGGGTCGCCGGTCCGCCCGTCGTCGTCACGCGCCCCAGCCTGGCACAGCGCTCAGGCCAGCAGCCCTGCGAACAGGTCGCCGTGCCGCTCGACCCGCGTGAGGACGTCGGGCGCGGTGAACACCAGGTCCTCGGGTGCCGTGCACGCCTCGACCTCGTCCCAGGTCACGGGCGTCGAGACCGTCGGCCGCGGCCGGCCGCGCAGCGAGTACGGCGCGACGGTCGTCTTGGCGGTGTTGTTCTGCGACCAGTCGAACAGCACCTTGCCCCCGCGCAGCGACTTGGTCATCCGGGACACGACGAGACCGGGCTCGGCCGCCTCGAGCTCGCGCGCCAGCCCGTGCATCGCCTCGCGCGGGTCGCCGCCGTCCCACCGTGCGTACAGCTGCAGGCCCTTGCTGCCGCTGGTCTTGGCGACGGCCGTCGGGCCGAGGCGGTCGCGGACCAGCAGCGCGACCCGGCAGCACTCCACGACCGTGGCGGGCGGCCCGGGGTCGAGGTCGACC
>CAJCIY010000084.1 GCA_903970495.1 Candidatus Melainabacteria bacterium
CGCCACCGCGTCCCAGGCGCCGCCGATCGTGCTGCCCCCCGTCGTCCTTCCGCCGACGGCGTCCCCGCCGCCGGTGTCCGCGAAGCCGGACCAGGTCGTCACGTTCGAGAAGACGCCCCGCGCGCAGGCCCACCCGTTCTACGAGGAGTTCGTCTTCTCGAGCCCCGCCGCGACGGACTACGCCTACAGCCTCGACGGCGAGACGTGGCGGTACACCTCCAGCGCGGAGGCGGGCGAGGAGCTCGGGATCTACATCCCGTACGCCACCCCCGGCCAGCACACCCTGCGGGTGCAGGTCGTCAACGCGAGCCACACCCCGCTGGGGCCGGTCGCGTCGTACACGTGGACGGCACTGGCCTACTGACCGACCGGCAGCAGCCGGGATGCGTTGTGCCACAGCACGTCCCGGAGCCACGCGTCCCCGAGGTCGAGCCGCAGCACCGCCTCGAGCTGGTGGGCGTAGGGGTGCGGGATGTTCGGGAAGTCGGACCCGAAAACGATCCGGTCGCCGAGGTCGAGCAGCCGTGACCGGTCGGCCGGCGGGAACGGGCTGCCCGCCTCGACGAAGTCGGTGAACGCCATCGTGGTGTCGAGGTGCACGCGGTCGTAGCGCTCCGCCAGGTCGAGGAACTCGCCGTACCGGGGCATGCCGAGGTGGGCGACCACCAGGGTCAGGCTCGGGTGCCGCTGCAGCACCTCGCCGATCGGACCGACCCCTGTGAAGGTGCCCGGGACCGGGCCGTCGCCGCAGTGCGTGACGACGGGGACGCCGGCGTCGGCGCAGCGGCCCCAGACCTCGTCGAGCAGCGGCTCGCGCGGGTCGTAGCCACCGACCTGGAGGTGGGCCTTCGCGATCTGCGCGCCCCCGTCGAGCGCCGCGGTCACGTAGTCGACCGCCGTCGGCTCGGGGAAGAACGTGAACGTCCGCCAGACCTGCGGCACCTCGGCGGCGAAGCCGGCCGCCCAGTCGTTCAGCCACGCCGCCATGTCGGGCTTGTGCGGGTAGAGCAGAGACGGGAAGCGAGCGACCCCCAGCTCCCGCAGCCGCTCGAGCCGGTCGGCCTCACCCTCCCGGTAGGTGATCGGCCACGGCCTCCCGTAGTGCGCGACATCGTCGAAGTACGCCCACACCTTGCGCATCACCGGGTCCGGCATGAAGTGCACGTGGACGTCGAGGATGCCGGGCAGCCCGAGCCGCTGCCAGACGCCGGGCACGTCCGCGTCGGTGAGCACGCCCCGACGCTAGTCACAGGCCGTCGACAGCGCCGGCCGCTAGCGTTCGGGCCATGCCGCACGTGCTGGTCACCGGGGGCGCCGGCTACATCGGGTCCCACACCGTGCCGCGGTTGCTGGCCGCGGGCCTCGAGGTCACCGTGCTCGACGACCTGTCGGCCGGTCACGCCTCGGCGGTGCCGAACGGCGTACGCCTCTTCGAGGTCGACCTCGCCGAGGAGGTCGAGGCGGTGCGGGCGATCGAGCTCTCCCGGCCCGACGCGGTCGTGCACTTCGCCGGTGCGATCGAGGCCGGTCTGTCGATGACCGACCCGGCGCGCTTCTACCGCGTCAACGTGCTCGGCAGCTTCCACGTCGCGGAGGCGCTGCGGCTGCTGGGCTGCCCGCCGCTGGTCTACTCCTCGAGCGCCGCCGTCTACGGCGACCCGGAGTCCGTGCCGATCCCCGAGACCGCGCCGACCCGCCCGACCAGCGTCTACGGCCGGACCAAGCTCGACACCGAGGGCCTGTTCGCGGCCTACCGCGGCGCGTACGGGCTGCGGTCGACGGCGCTGCGCTACTTCAACGCCGCGGGCGCCGCCACCGACGGCGGCCTCGGCGAGGCGCACCGCGTCGAGACCCACCTGATCCCGCTGGCGCTGCGGGCGGTCGCGAGCGGCGACCCGCTCACCGTGTTCGGCACCGACTACCCGACGCCCGACGGCAGCGCCGTCCGGGACTACGTCCACGTCGACGACCTCGCCGACGCCCACGTCCTCGCGGTGCGGTCGCTGCTGGACGGGGATGCGGGGGCTGCGTACAACGTCGGCCTCGGGGTCGGGTTCTCGGTGCTCGAGGTGCTCGCCGCGGTCGAGCGGGTCACCGGGACGCCGGTGCCGCAGCAGCTCTCGGACCGGCGGTCGGGCGACCCCGCCGAGCTGGTCGCGGACAGCGCGAGGATCCGGGCCGAGCTCGGCTGGACGCCGGCGCACGCCGACCTCGACGACATCGTCGCGACCGCGTACGCCTGGCACGCCGCGACCGGTCAGTAGCGCTCGAGGGTGCTCTGACGGTCTGGTGGCTCGTACGGCTCGGGCCACCACTCGACCAGCAAGGCGATCCGTCCCTCGGCGTCGAGGCGGAAGAACGTGAGGCCGGTGACGGTCTCACCGCCCGAGGTGAAGTCGATGCGCGTCGCGGCGCCCGCGTCGTCGCCGTGCTCCGCCACGACTGTCAGGTGCCAGTCGCCCGGGAACTGCGCCAGGAAGCGGACCAGCGCCGCACGACCGCGACACCGCTCGCGCGACTGAGGCCAGGTCGCGTCGACGTCGGCGGCGACCAGGGCGGCGCAGCGCTCCCAGTCGCGCTCCTCGACGCCGCGCCAGAACTCCGCGGCGACGCCCATGCCGGGACCGTAGCCGGGAACCGGGGCCGCCGGCTGACCAGTGCGGCCAGCGACGGCCCGAGCCACAGGGCGGCCGCGTCGAAGAAGCCGTAGCCACCGGCGGCGTCCGCCGGCGGGTTGCCCATCGGGATGACCCCGGTCGGGCTGTGGCGGGCCCAGGTCCACGCGCCGAGGCCGGTGCCCCAGAGCTCGAGCCAGGTGACGACGAGGAACGCGGCGACGTAGACGTTCGGCTGCCGACCCCGCAGCAGGAAGTACGCCAGGCAGGCGAACCACATCAGCCCCAGCACGTCGTGCCGCCCCGAGAGCAGCAGCGACCACAGCGCGTAGCCGCCACCGACGGCGAGGGTCGCCGGCACCCACCGGCGGGAGCGCAGCTGCCGCCCGCCGGTCAGCGCCGCGAGGTAGACCAGGCCGTGCCCCGGCGGCACGAACTGCGGCACCCGCAGCCAGAAGTCGCTCTCGTGCAACCGGTAGGAGTAGACGTGCAGACCGGCCGAGAAGCCCCACTCGACGAGCGAGGCGAACACGACGACGACCGCGACCTGCGCCCGCGTGGCGACGTCCTCGCGGCGCAGCAGGGCCAGCAGCAGCAGCCAGGTGAGACCGGCGAGCACGAGCTCGCCGCCGTAGCCGACGTTGCGGTCGATGCCGAGGCAGATCGGCACCCAGGCCATCACCACCAGCAGGGTCGTCACGACCGGCCCTTGGCCCGCCTGCCCAGGGCGACGGCCACGTCGCGTGCGGCGTCCCGCTCGGCCAGCGACTGCCGCTTGTCGTACGCCTTCTTGCCGCGGGCGAGGGCGATCTCGACCTTGGCCTTGCCGTCCTTGAAGTAGAGCGCGAGCGGGACGAGCGTCGAGCCGCTCTCCTTGGTCGACCCGAGGAGCGAGGCGATCTCCTTCTTGTGCAGCAGCAGCTTCCGCTCCCGCCGCGGCTCGTGGTTGGTCCAGGTGCCCTCGGTGTACTCGGGGATGTGGACGCCTGCCAGCCACACCTCGCCGTCGCGGACGAAGCCGTAGCCGTCGACGAGCGACGCCCGGCCGGCTCGCAGCGACTTCACCTCCGTACCGGTCAGCACCAGGCCGGCCTCGAAGGTCTCCTCGACGTGGTAGTCGTGGCGGGCCTTGCGGTTCGCGGCGATGAGCTTGCGACCGGTCTCGCGCGGCACCTCAGGACCCCGCGTCCGAGCTCAGCGCCTGCAGCAGCGCGACCGCCCGCGCGGTGCCGACCGCCGGCGGCGCGTCGGCGGGCACGCCCACGTCGGGGGTGATGCCGACGCCGTCGACGGCGTGACCGTCGGGCGTCGTGTACGTCGCGACCGTCAGCTCGAACGACGAGCCGTCCGAGAGCGGGACGATCCGCTGCACGCTGCCCTTGCCGAACGTACGGCTGCCGACGACGACCGCGCGGTGCCGGTCCTGCAGCGCGCCGGCGAGGATCTCTGCCGCCGACGCGGTGCCGCCGTCGACGAGCACGGCCAGCGGCGTGTCGGTGTCGGCCGGACCCGTCGCGGCGTCGAGCGTCGTCGCGGGGACCGTACGGCCGGCGAGGTGGACGACCGGCCCGCCGTCGAGGAACGCCGACGCCGCACCGATGGCTTCCTCGAGCAGGCCGCCCGGATCGCCGCGCAGGTCGAGCACGATGGCCCGCACGTGGTCGGCCTCGGCGGCGCGTACGGCCTGCTGCACCTGGGCGCCGGTGCCGGCCGCGAAGGTCCCGATCCGGATGCTCACGATGCCCGGGGCGAGCCGGGTGGTGGTGACGTCCTGCGCGACGAGATCGGAAGAG
>CAJCIY010000085.1 GCA_903970495.1 Candidatus Melainabacteria bacterium
CGACACCGGCCGGCACGCGGTCGCCGCCGGCCTCACCGTGCTGGCCGATCCTGCGCGGCGGCCCGCGCCGGAGGTCCCCGCGGAGGTGCCGCCGGTCGACCCGGCGCAGTGGGCGGGACTGCGGGCCGCGTGGGCGGCGGCCCCGTACGCGGCCCCCGACGGCGAGGAGCTGCAGCGGCTCGGCCTCGACCGCCGGGCGCTCGCCGCGCTGGCCGCCGCGGGCCTCGCGATCCGGCCCGGACCGGAGCTGGTGCTGCCGCCCGGCACCGACGACCGGGCACTCGCCGCCCTGGCCGCGCTCGACCAGCCGTTCACGGTCGCCGACGCGAAGGCGGCGCTCGGCGTCAGCCGCCGGGTCGCCGTCCCGCTGCTCGAGCTGCTCGACCGGCAGCGGCGCACCCGCCGCGACGGCGACGTGCGCTGGGTGCGCCGGACGGGGTCCTAGACCTTCTCGACGACCATGGCCAGGCCCTGCCCGACGCCGATGCACAGCGAGGCGAGGCCGCGCCGCAGGTCACCCCGCTCCATCCGGCCGAGCAGCGTCACGAGCAGCCGCGAGCCGGAGCTGCCGAGCGGGTGGCCGAGGGCGATGGCGCCGCCGACGGCGTTGAGGACCTCGTCGTCGATGTGCAGCCGGCGCTGGCAGGCGATCGACTGCGCGGCGAACGCCTCGTTGATCTCGACGGCGTCGATGTCGTCGATGCCGAGGCCCAGCCGGGCCAGCGCCTTCTCGGTCGACGGCACCGGACCGAGGCCCATGATCCGCGGCGGCACGCCGGCCGACGCGGTGGTGACGATGCGCGCCCGCGGCGTGAGGCCGTGCTTCTCGCAGGCCTCGCCGGAGGCGACGACGATCGCCGACGCGCCGTCCGAGAGCGGCGAGGCGTTGCCGGCGGTGACCACCCCGGGCGTACGGAACACGGTCTTGAGGCCGGCGAGCTTCTCGGGCGTCGTCTCGCGGATCGTCTCGTCGACCTTGACGGTCCCCGCCCGGGTCTCGACCGGCACGATCTCGCCCTCGAACAGGCCGGCCGCGGACGCGGCGGCCGCACGCTGCTGCGAGCGGTAGGCGAAGGCGTCGCAGTCCTCGCGGCTGACGCCGTCGAGGGCGGCGACCTCTTCGGCCGTCTCGCCCATCGACAGCTGGTGCTCCTTCGGCATCGCCGGGTTCACCAGCCGCCAGCCGAGCGAGGTGTCGAAGGACTCCTCGGGCTTGGCCCACGCCTTCGACGGCTTCGGGGTCACCCACGGGCCGCGGGTCATCGACTCGACGCCGCCGGCGACCACGATGTCGGCCTCGCCGGAGCGGACCTGCATCGCCGCGTTGGCGGCCGCCTGGAGCCCCGACGCGCAGAGCCGGTTGACGGTGTAGCCGGGGACCGTGTCGGGCCAGCCGGCGAGCAGCACAGCCATCCGCGCGACGTTGCGGTTCTCCTCGCCGGCACCGTTGGTGTTGCCGAGGATCACCTCGTCGACGAGCGCCGGGTCGAGGCCGACCCGGGAGAGGGCCTCACCGACCACCAGCGCGGCGAGGTCGTCGGGCCGCGACCCGGCGAGGACGCCGCCGTAGCGGCCGACGGGCGTACGTACTCCACCGACGAGAAACGCTTCAGTCATCCCCCGATTGTGCCCGCTGCGCGGCGAGCGCAGCGGTCAGGGCTGCTGGAGGGTCCAGCCGCGGTCGCGGACGTTGCGGAACAGCTCGGTGCCGACCTTGCCGCGGATCCGGCACAGCTGGACGTCGACGCGGCGCGACGGCGTGGTGTCACCCCAGCAGATCCAGTGCAGCTGCTCGCGGCTCCAGACCTTGCCGGGGCCGGCGAGGAACACCGCGAGCAGCTCGACCTGCCGCGGCGAGAGGGTGACGATCGTGTCCTCGAGGCGTACCTCGTAGACGTCGATGTCGACGACGAGCAGACCCGCGTCGCAGCGGTGCTCGAGTCGTCCGGTCGGGGTGACCCCCGCGTCCGCGGCCCGGCCCGGGAAGCCGGTGGGGACGCTGGTCAGGGTGGGGCGGTTGCTGGCATGAAGCGGCGTCGCAGGCATGCTCATCACGCACTCCTCGCGTGTCCGAGGCGACCGGGGTTCGTGGCCCCCGCCTCTTTCTCTCGGGCGTCGCCACGGGTGTGCGGCGGCGCCACCGCACGCCGCGCGCGGTGCGCGGCGTACCTGGTCGTCGTCGACGCTAGGAGCGCCACGTTTCCCGGGCGTTACGCGAGCGTGACCGCGGCGGTTCGCAGCTGGTTCGTCACCCGTCCAGCGGGAGCACCATCGACGGCGCCTCGATGACGTGGTCGGGGTGGTACGGCCGCACCGCGGTGCCGATCGCGAAGAACTCCGTCGTGTGCGCGCCCCAGGAGTGGTTCCGCTGGTGGAGGTTGACCCCGACGATGCCCTCGGCCGAGAGCGCCTCGGCCTCCTTCTGCATCCGCTCCATCGCGAGCTCGCGGGCGTCGTACAGGCCCTGGGTGAACTGGGTCAGCTCCACGTTGCGGCCCGCGCTGTTCATGATCGTGCCGAGGCCGCGGTGCGCGATGTGGTAGACGCAGGTGCCCATCACCATGCCCAGCGGCGCGTACCCGGTGCGCAGCAGGGTCCAGAAGTCCTGGCCGGACAGGTCGGAGGTGAAGGGCTTGCCGGCGGCGTTGCGCCAGCTCGTCCCGTCCTCGGCCTTGACCGCGGTGCCGACCGCGATGAACTCCGCGATGTCCGAGCCCCACTCCTTGAACTCGACCTCGAGCCGGACCCCCACGATGCCGTCCGCACCGAGGACGTCGGCCTCGGACTCCATCCGCTCCATCGCCTTCTCGCGGGCGTCGTACATGGCCTGCGAGAGGACGTCGAGCTCGAGGTTGCGTCCCCAGCGGCCCATCTGGAAGCCCACGTGGTAGACGCTCGTGCCGAGCACCAGGCCGAGCGGGTGGAAGCCCGCCTGCTTGATCAGCAGGAACTCGTTCACCGACAGGTCGGAGGTGAAGATCGAGCCGGCGTTGCCCGGCTTGAGCTCCTCGAGCCGCGTCATGGCGTCGGTGGCGAGCTTGTCGGCCCGCCTCCCGTGCCCGGTCTCGAGCTCGCTGGCGTCAGCCACGGATGGTCCTCTCGGTACGCGTGCGGGGATGTTCGATGTCTCGTTGCGGCCGGTCGCGCAGCCGCAGGATCGGGAGCGGCGCCGGCGCCGCGGCGCGGTTGCGGCGGGCCAGCTGGGCGACCCCGGTGCCGAGGAACGTCGTGCGGACCACGTGGTCGCGGCCGCCCTCGACGATCACGCACTCGTGCTCGGTCACGCGGTCCTCGTGCGCCGACATCACCGCGAGCTCCGACCGGGCTGCGGCGGCCTCGCGGGCGAGCGCGCGCCGCGCCTCGGCGCGGGTGTCGGTGACCAGCTGGGTGTAGCCGCCGAGCTCCACGTTGCTCCACGACCGTCCGTTCATGCGGGTCATCCAGTCGTCGTGCCGGGTCATCACGGCGACCCCGAACAGCAGCGCGGTCGGGACGTACCCGGACTGCACGAGCCGGGCGAAGTCCTGACCGGACAGGTCGCAGGTGAAGAGGCGGTTCGGGTGCGGGCCCGCGGCGGCGCGTACGGCGGTGCCGATGACGTGGAACTCGACGACGCCGCTGGCCACCTGGCGCTCGGAGAAGCGGACCGCGACGACGCCGTCACCGCCCAGCGCG
>CAJCIY010000086.1 GCA_903970495.1 Candidatus Melainabacteria bacterium
CACCGATGGTCGCTATCGCCCTGATCACGCGCAGCGCGCCAGCAGGGAACGCGCACGCCGCCCGCGGGAACGGCGCGTCGTGATGGACGCGGTGCTCGGTGAGACGGTTCGGGAGCTTTTGGGTCAGCGGTGGAGTCCGGAGCAGGTCGCGCACGAACTCGCTGTCCGGTTCGCGGGTCAGCGCCGGCGTTGTCTGTGTACCGAGTCGGTGTATCAGGCGATCGACGATCCCCGGGCAGGTGTGAGCCGGCCGGCTCGCCGGCGGCGTCGCCAACGACGCCTGCGCGGCGAGCATCGCCGGGGGCGGCTGGTCGCGATGCGGATGATCACCGAGCGGCCGTTCGAGGTCGAGGACCGTGTCGAGGCCGGGCACTGGGAAGGGGATCTGATCATGGGGACCGGGAACCGCTCAGCGATCGGGACGCTCCTGGAGCGCTCGACCCGGTATCTGATCCTGCTGCACATCAAGGATGGCGTCTCGTCGGCTGAGACCGTCGCCCAGGCGCTGGGTACCGCGCTCGCGGTGCTGCCCGTGCCCGTAGCCACCCAATAATGCTGGTCGATGGCCATCGAATTCTGTAGGTCGACCGGGAGGCACCAGGCTTCGCTACGCGCGTGATGGGTGAGGAGCCCCGGAGGGGCGACGAGCCCGTCGCGCGCGTGCGCGCCTTCTGACCCACCCGTCGGTCGGCTGTTCTGTCTGGGGCGGTCTTGACGCTCGATGGCTTCGTGTTGTCGAGCGTGGAGGTCGTCGTGATCAGCGAGGAGGATTTGATGGACATCAGGGCGCTTTCGCGTCAGGGCTACACGTATGCCGAGATTGGCCGGCTGCTTGGCCGGGATTGGCGGACGGTGAAGCGGTACTTGGAGGACGGTGCGCAGCCGGTCTACAGCCGCAAGCGGATGCCGTCGAAGCTGGACGCGTTGAAGCCGGTGATCGATCAGTGGCTCGCGGCGCAGCCCGGGTTGTTGGCGACCCGGGTGCATCAGGACCTGGTCCGTGATTACGGGTTCGAGGGGAGCTACAACACGGTCCGCCGGTACGTGGAGCGGTCGCGGCCGAAGCCGCCGGCGCGCAGCGAAGCCAGGTTTGAGACCAGGCCGGGGTTCCAGGCGCAGGTCGACTGGTCCCACGAGCAGCCGATCCGGACCAGCTCGGGGCTGGAGCTGCCGCTCTACTGCTTCCACATGGTCCTCGGTCACTCCCGCGATTCGTTCTGCAGGCTGACCGGCTCTCAGGATCTGGTCACGTTCTGGGCGTGTCACCGGGCGGCGTTCACGCATTTCGGTGGGGTGCCGCACGAGCTGCTCTACGACCGCACCAAGACGGTCGTGCGTCAGCACGTCGGGCGCGACGTGACGATCGAGGAGCGGATCTTCCATCCCGAAGCGCTCGCGTCCGCGCATCACTACGGGTTCTCGATGCGGCTCTGCCAGGCCTACCGCGCGAAGACCAAGGGCAAGGTCGAGCATGATGTGTCCTGGGTCCGCGAGCGGCTGTTTCGTGGTCACAGCTTCACCAGCTACGAGGACGCGAACATCGCGTGGCTGTCCTGGAACGAGGAGATCGCCCGCCAACGCGTGCACGGCACGCACGGCGAGATCGTCGCCGTCCGCGCGGAGCGTGACCACGCGGCGCTGCTGCCGCTGCCACCGACCTCCTATGTCGTCGTCGACCGCACGACCCGCGTTGTCGCGCGCGACGGGTTCTTCAGCTTCGAGGGCCGCCGCTACCACGTCCCGGACGCCAAGCCCGGCGAGCGAGTCGAGCTCGTGTTGGGCGCCACGGAGCTGGAGGTCCACTCGCTGCTCGACGGCCGGCGGATCGCGCGGCACGAGCGCGGACGACCCGCACGCGTGCTGCCCGACCCGGTCGAGGACTCGGTGTCACTCGCCCAGGTCCTCTCGGCATTTCCCGATCCGGAGGTGCACCACCGGCCACTGTCACGTTATGAGGAGGCGATCGATGGGTGAGCTGATCACCGAACGGATCCGACGGAACGCCCGGGAGCTGAAGCTCTACGGGCTCGCCGACACCGCTGATGAGCTCGTCGACCGTGCCGAGGGCGGGACGCTCGGCTACCGCGAGTTTCTCGACCTCGTGCTCGAGAGCGAGGTCGGCGTGCTCGAGGGCCGCCGCTACGCGTCACGACTGAAACTGTCCGGGCTGCCGCACCACAAGACGATGGACGAGTTCGACGCCAGCTTCCAACCCGAGCTCGACCCCAAACGCCTCGCCGAGCTGCGGTCGCTGCGGTTCATCCAGAACAAGGTCTCATCGCTCATCCTTGGCCCGCCCGGGGTCGGGAAGACCCATCTGGCGGTGGGGCTGGCGATGGAAGCGCTCCGCGCCGGCTACCTCGTCCGCTACACAACGTTCGATGACGTCGTGCGCGAACTGCGCCAGGCCGATCAGCTCGGAACGCTGCGCAACAAGCTCGCGCACTACCAACGCCCGCACGTCCTGATCGTCGACGAGGTCGGCTACATGAGACTCGAACACGCCGACGCGAACCGCTTCTTCCAGCTCATCAACCGCCGCTACACCCGCTCATCGATGATCGTCACCTCGAACAAGCGCGTGTCCGAATGGGCCGAGCTGTTCGGCGACGAAGTCCAAGCCGTCGCGATCCTCGACCGGCTCCTGCACGACGCCGAAGTCCTCACCATCAACGGCCCTTCCTGGCGACTGCGCGGCCGCGGCGACCTCCTCGCCACCAAGCCGAAAGCTGCCGAGAACAGCGAAATCAGCCCGACCGATACCCCTCGCGACCCTCGCCGAGGGCCGCAGAAGGGCGCACACGAGGCCGATTGATCGCCAACTCGTCAGATCTCGACCTGTAGTCGCGCCGGTGACCGAGCTCGATCACGCTGGCCGCTCCAAGCTGCATTACGCAGCCCTCGAAGGACGGACCGACCAAGCACGAGACCTGATCCGAGCAGGGGCGGACGTGACCCCGGACGGGTCAACCCGGCGCCGCGGGACATCAGCTCACCGCCATCGACCGACATTTTTCGATGGCGATCCACCGACATTTTTCGGTGGCGCTTGACAACTCGGCAGGCCAGTACGTCGACGGCCCGACGCACACGAACACGATCGAAGGCTTCTTCGGGAACCTCAAGACCGGGATGCGCGGCGCGTATAAGCACGTCTCGCCGCGCCACCTGCAGTCGTACCC
>CAJCIY010000087.1 GCA_903970495.1 Candidatus Melainabacteria bacterium
TACGGCGTCGCGGGCGGCGAGCACCAGGTCCGCGTCGCCGGCCATGACGGGGTCGGCGACGAGCGGCAGGTCGGCCGTGTCGATCGAGCCGTCGCAGTCGCAGAAGCAGACGACGTCGGCGGTCGCGGCCAGCAGCCCGGCGTAGCAGGCGCTGCCGAAGCCGGGCACGTCCTCGCGGACGACGGTCGCGCCGAGGTCGGCGGCCAGCTCCCCGGAGCCGTCGCGGGAGCCGTTGTCGACGACGATCGCCCGGTAGCCGCCCGGCAGGTTGCCGAGCACGGACGGCAGCGCGTCACGCTCGTCCAGGCAGGGCAGCACGACGTCGACGCTCATGCCCGCTCTCCCGAGGGGGTCGGCCGGCCGCGGAACGCGCGGCTCACGCGGATCGCGTAGAGCACCGCGCTGACGCCGAACAGCACCCCGACGACGACGAGCCAGCGCGCCAGGTAGTCGGCGTACGGGTGGTCGGAGGCGTAGCGGAACGACGCGTTGCCCTGCCCCGAGATGACCCCCCAGAACACCAGCAGCAGCAGGGCGGAGAACATCGCCGGGATGCGGACGTAGTTGATGATCGGCACGGCGCGGAGCCGGCGCGGACCGCGGCGGACCAGCAGCGACCAGCTGCGGTCGGCCAGCGCGTACAGCGGATAGAGGAGCAGGTCGTGCGCGATCGCGGCGCCGACGAACCACACCGCCATCCGCTCGGGCAGCGGTCCGAGCGAGGCGCGGTAGACCGCGTACCCGCTCAGGGCGAAGCAGGCGAGCAGCGACAGCAGCCGGAGCGGGTCGCCGCCCACGTCGGCGACGAACCGGTCCCACAGCCGCCTCACGCCGACCCCGTGAACGTGATCGCCTTGACCCACTTGGTGTTGTGCACCCCGGGCAGCGCCGGCACGATGATGCGCGCCGGGTAGCCGTGGTCGGGCAGCAGGTCCAGGCCCGCGACCTTCAGCGCCAGCAGGGTCTTCTCGTCGCGTACCTGGTCCGAGCCGAGCGTCACCTGCTTGAACGCGCCGCTCTTCTCCAGCGAGGTCACGAACGCGGTCTGGGCCCGGTGGATGCCGACCATCGCGGCGAGGTCGCGCAGCCGTACGCCCGACCAGTGCTGCTCGGTCGACCAGCCCTCGACGCAGGCGATCGGCAGCGCCTGCCCGACCTGCGGCAGCGACAGCAGCTCGGCGCGGGACAGCTCGAGCTCCTGACCGTCCAGGCCGGTGATCACCAGCCGCCAGGCCGCGCCGGTCTCGGCCGCGGTGATCTGCGCGGCCTTCGCGGTGCGGTTGACCTGGAAGTGCCCGGGCCCGCCCCGGTACGACTGCCCCCGCGGGCTGAGCAACGCCGTGAAGCGCACCGGGTCGCCGACCGTGTCCCCGATGGTGAAGATCGTCAGCATCGCGGACGCGCCGCCGACGACGGCGAGCAGGCCGCGGCGGCTGAGGGTCGGCTTCGCGGGAGCCTGCGGCGCCAGCCCGTCGGCGGTGTACGGCTCGGGCTCGGTGTGCGCGAGGTCCTCGGCCAGCACCGCGCGCAGCTTGCGGGACTTCAACCCGCGGCGCATCGCCGGCCACTTGATCAGCACGTGGGTCAGGAACGCGAAGACGAACACCCAGGCGCCGTAGTAGTGCGCGGTGTAGAAGTCGAACCGGAAGACGTAGTCGTACTGGATGTTGAGGACGCCGGTCGCGAGCTCGAACAGGATCGAGCCGACCAGCAGCAGCAGCGAGGCGCGCTCCAGCAGCTGGAACAGCGACCGCGCCGGCGGGAACGTGAACAGCTTCGGGATGACCGACCAGAGCTTGGCCAGCACGACCGGGATCAGCGCGATGCCGAGGGCGACGTGCAGCCCCTGCGTGAACCGGTAGAGCCACACCGGGTGCGTCGGCCAGAGGAAGTACGGCAGGTGCAGGTAGCCGACGTGGGCGGGGATCGCCTGGTGGAACTGCGGCTGGTAGGCGATGTAGGACAGCAGCCCGGTGATCGTGACGACGGGCAGCCCGACCAGCAGGACGACCGCGAAGATCGCGGTGGTCCACGAGCCGCGGAGCGGGCTCTTCCACGTACGCGGCCGCAGCGGGCCGACGAGCGGCAGGCGGCTGGACGCGCGCAGCAGGCGCCGGGGCTGGCCGAACTCCTCGAGCGGGAGGTCCGGCGGCTCCTCGATCTGGTCGGCGACGCGGTCGCGGAACCGGGCGGGGACGCGCTCGAGGATGCGGTCGCGGGCGGTCCGCCGGTCACCCTGGTCCAGGCTCATCGCTCGCGCACCTGGATCCTCTCCGCCACCCCAGACGTACGCGGGAGTGCCCGTCTTGGATGGGAAGGCTAGGCCCGGCCGCGGTGCTCGGCCGGCAGCCGCACGGTCCGGCGGCCGGCCGGTGGTCCAGCTCCTCGTGGCAGGGTTCCCCTGGTGAGCGGACGGTCGGCGCGGCGGCGGGTCGTACGCCTGCCCGGCACCGGCCTCGCCCGCGACGACGCGGTCGCCGTCGAGGAGCCGCTCGAGATCCGCGTCGACGGTTCGCCGCTCACCGTCACGATGCGTACGCCCGGGCACGACGTCGAGCTGGTCCACGGCTTCCTCGTCTCCGAGGGCGTGGTCGTCTCGCCGGACGACGTCGTGACGGCGGCGTACTGCGGCGGTGCGGTCGACGGGGTCAACCGCTACAACCAGCTCGACGTGACGCTCTCGCCGTCGGCGGCCGCCGTCCGGCCGGTGCGGCACGTGCTGACGACCAGCGCCTGCGGGCTGTGCGGGCGCACCTCGCTCGAGGAGGTGCGGACACGGGCGCCGTACGCGCTCGACCCCGACGTGCGGTTCGACCCGCAGTGGATCACCACGCTGCCGGACCGGCTCCGGGAGGCGCAGGCGGTGTTCGACAAGACCGGGGGCCTGCACGCCGCCGGGCTGTTCGCCGCCGCTGCCGACCGGCCGCTCGTGGTGCGCGAGGACGTGGGCCGGCACAACGCCGTCGACAAGGTCGTGGGCGCGCGGCTCCTGGCCGGCGGTCTCCCGGCGAGCGGGTCGCTGCTGCTCGTCTCGGGGCGGGCGTCGTTCGAGCTCGTCCAGAAAGCCGTCGTCGCGGGGATCCCGGCGCTGGCCGCGGTGTCGGCGCCGTCGTCGCTGGCGGTCGACCTCGCGCTCGAGACCGGGCTGACGCTGGTCGGGTTCCTGCGCGGTGAGCACATGAATGTGTACTCGGGGGGTCACCGCCTGGGTCTCTGACCGGTCGCCGACAGCGGAACAATTCCGGGGCGCGGTCGCATCGCTCCGCCATTGCCCCGGAATCGTCCCGCCGCCGGCGCCCATCGTCAGGTCGGCGGCAGGAGCTGGCGTACCTGGTCGATCAGGGTGGGGATCCGGGCGGGGTCGCCCTGCGCGGCGAGCCCGAGCAGCAGGAGGGTGACCGGCGCCGCCGGCCGTTCGATGCCGTGGGCGACGTCGCGGGTGAGGTCGAGCGCGCCGTGCACCAGCGGCTGGACGTCGGCGGCAGGCAGGTCGAGATCGAGGCACACGGCGTCCACCCAGTCGGTCAGCGTCATGCCTCATCCTCTGCGCTCGTTGGTGGGCCGCGCCGGCGGCGGGCCGGTGACGCGGCGCAGTCGCTTCGCTCCGCCGTTGCCGCGTCACCGGTCCCGCCGCCGTCGCGGCGCAGTCGCTTCGCTTCGCCGTTGCCGCGTCACCGGTCCCGCCGCCGTCACCTGCCGCGGACGCTTCCAAGCGGGTCGGACCTGTAGCGCGTCGAGCGTGGCAGCGCTTGCTGCGAGCTCTTCGAGAGGCAGCTTGGAGGCGTTGGCGGCAGCGGCCGGGCCGGCACCGGCCAGCGGGTGGCGTCAGCGGCGGGTGCCGAGGACGGCGGCGAGGTCGGCAGGGGTGTCGCAGTCGCGCCAGGGCTCGCCGGGCAGCAGAAGTCGCTGCGGCGTCAGGGCTTCCGTCACCTCCCGCATCCGCCAGCCGCCGACCGCACCGCCCAGGAGATCGGTCGGGTACGCGGCGAGCAGGTGTTGGTCGCGGCCCTCGTCGTCGACGGCGACCGCGGGCGCCGCGGCGGCCAGGGTGTCGACCGCCGCCGCCGTCACCCAGGGCAGGTCGGCGGCGAGCAGCACGACGACCGGGGCCGAGACCAGTACGAGGCCGGCGCGGACAGCGGCCACCGGGCCCGACCCGGGCGGGTCCTCGACCACCTCGTGGCCGGCGCCGACCACGACCGTCCGCCCCGCTCCGACCAGGGCGGCGCGCGCGATGTCCAGCAGAGACCGGCCACCGACGACGATCGCGGTCTTGTCGCGGCCCATCCGGCGGGAGGCGCCGCCGGCGAGGATCAGGCCGTCGTAGTTCGTCGCGCCTCCAGCCGCTCGCGCTGCGGGACGACGACGTACCGGGGATCGCGCGCCGACTCCACCCCGGCCTCGAAGATCCCGAAGCGGGTGGCCACCGACCCGGCCACCAGCGAGGCACCCGCGACCCGCGACAGCAGCCGGCTCCGGGACGACACCGCGGCCAGCGCGGCGCCGGCGCCGGTCAGCACCTCGGCCGCCTTCATCAGCCGGCCGGCCTTCCCGCGCTCGTACGCCTCCGCGGAGAGCCCGATGGTCTGCTTCAGGTGCTCGGTGACCGCGAGCTCGACGGCCGCGCCGCCCACGGCGGCCCGCCGCGCCGGTCCGCTCTCCGCGAGCGGCGCGGCCAGCAGCCCCAGCCCTCCGGCCGCCGCGGTGGCCGACCCCGCGAACAGGAACGGCAGGTGCCGGTGCGCGTCGTGCCAGGCCGGCGTCGCGGTGTCGGCGACGAGGGCAGCGGTGTACGTCGCGACGCCGGTGCCCAGCGCCGCGGCGCCGATCCCGGCTGCCTGGCCCAGCACCGGCGCGATCCCGGTGACATCGCTCGCGGCCGAGGCCAGGGCGAGGGGTGCGTACCCGGACAGCAGCCAGGACCCCATCGACATCGGCGAGGTGACCTTGGCGATCCGCAGCATGTTGTAGAACCGCAGCGGTCGGCCGAGGTCGTGCACCAAGGCGACCAGCGAGACGGTGATCGCCCCTGCTGCGCCGAGCCGCGAGACCCGCGCCAGCCCCGGACGGCGGGAGAGTCCGGCGCCGGCGGCGAGCCCCGACGAGGCGCCCGCCAGGCCGCCGAGGAAGAGGTAGCCCGCGACGTCGAGCGCCTCCCACGTCGGCGCCTTGAGGATCGGTGCGCCGTAGTACGAGGTGAACTCCGCCTCGGGCACGACGATGTCGCGGTCCCGGCGCCGCCGCCGCAGCGAGGGCGGCGGCGAGCTCACGGCCGGCCCCCCGCTCGGCTCCGTCACGGCCGGCGCCCGGCGAAGGCACCCGCGAGACCGACGGCGATGCCGACGGCCGCCAGCCCCACGTCGCGCCACATCCGCCCGAGGTCGCGCGTCGTCACGACGGGGTCCGGCGGCAGCCCGTACGCCTCGGGCTCGGCGAGCAGCAGGAACAGCGCGCCCGCGCCGCCGACGCCGTCGTCGGGCGACTCGCCGTAGAGCTGCGCGTCCGTGACCCCCTGCGCCTGCAGCGTCTCCAGGCGCTCGGCCGCGCGGAGCCGAAGGTCGTCGAGGTCGCCGTACTGGATCGACTCGGTGGGGCAGGCCTTCGCGCAGGCCGGCGTCTGGTCGTGGCCGATGCGGTCGTAGCAGAGCGTGCACTTGAAGACCCGGCCGTCCTCCTTGCGCTGATCGATCACCCCGTACGGGCAGGCGGGGACGCAGTAGCCGCAGCCGTTGCAGACGTCCTGCTGCACGACGACCGTGCCGAACTCGGTCCGGAACAGCGCGCCGGTCGGGCAGACGTCGAGGCAGGCGGCGTGGGTGCAGTGCTTGCAGACGTCGGAGGACATCAGCCACTGCACGCCCTCGCGGCTCCCGACGAGGCCGCCGCCGTCGTGGTCGAGCGCCGGTGGGACCGACCGCTCGACGAAGGCCACGTGCCGCCAGGTGTCGGCGCCGAGGGCCTGGGTGTTGTCGTAGGAGTTGCCGGTGAAGGTCAGCCCGTCCTCGGGCACGTGGTTCCACTCCTTGCACGCGACCTCGCACGCCTTGCAGCCGATGCAGACGCTGGTGTCGGTGAAGAACCCCTTGCGCGCCGGGGCCTGTCCGTAGCCGGCGTCCTCGGCGACGGTCGGCTCCGGCCCGGAGGTCAGCGTCACCCAGGTACGGCTCATGCCGGCACACCCGTCTCGTCGCTGATCCCGGCGCGCTGCCGGTAGGACTCCAGCAGCGCCAGCAGGTCCCTGCCGCGCGGCCGTCGACCGGGCCGGATGTCGGCGGTCAGCGCCTTCACCTCCTGGATGTGCGCGTTCGGGTCGAGCGCCATCGCGGTCAGCTCGTTGGCCGAGTCACCGGTCGTGTAGCCGTTGCCGCCCCAGTGGTACGGCAGCCCGATGTGGTGGATGCGCCGGCCGCCGGCGGTCATCGCCGGCATCCGCTCGGTCACCAGCACGCGGGTCTCGATCGCGCCGCGCGCCGTCACCACCGTCGCCCACTCCCCGTTGACCAGGCCGCGCTCCGCCGCGAGCTCCGGGCCGACCTCGCAGAACATCTCCGGCTGCAGCTCGGCCAGGTACGGCGACCACCGCGTCATGCCGCCGGCGGTGAAGTGCTCGGTGAGCCGATAGGTCGTGACGACGTACGGGAAGACGTCGGCGCCGTCGGCGGAGCCGCTGGGGTGCAGCCGGTTGTGCTCGCTGTGGACGACCTCGCGGACCGGGTTGCGCTGCTGGCCGTAGAGCGGGTTGTCGATCGGCGAGTCCTGCGGCTCGTAGTGCGTCGGCATCGGCCCGTCGAGCAGGCCGGCCGGTGCGTACAGCCAGCCCTTGCCGTCGCTCTGCATGATGAACGGGTCGT